>DATHEN010001459.1:0-4515 GCA_035318565.1 Polyangiaceae bacterium | reverse complement strand
GGATGTTCCGCGCGCGCACGTGGTGCACTAGGAGCTGGTCAGAAAACCCGGCTTCCGCGGCTTGCTGAGTCGTGAAGTAGCCCGCCTGGGTCGCCGCCGTTTCGTAGAGGCGGTCCCACTCAGGATCGCGATGAAGGCGAGTGGACACGCACAAAACTTAAGCAAAACTTTAGTTGTGTGCAAGCTGACCGCCGAAAGCAGCACAAACCTAAAGCAAAACTATAGATTTGTGCTGCGGCGTGTCGTCGGCGTCAGCACTCGCCAGCCACGTTCGCAAGCGCGCGGGCCACAAGAGAGGACTCTGCAGCTGTCGCATCGCTCGGCGCGCTCGAGCTACCTGCTCAGGGGGTATCTTTCAACGAGCATCGGCTACGACCACGGGGGCGCTTACTTCGACCGCGGTGAGCAAGCGACGCTATGCTCTGACGTTCGGCATGCTTGTGCGCGGATCCCTGTCTCGTGCGGCCGCGGTCAGCGCAATGGCCGTGTCGTGCGGTCGCATCGGTTTCGATCTCCTGGACCCGGGAGGACAGCCGGCGGACGCTTCAAGCGGCACGGGCGGCACGGGCGGTACTGGAGGGACGGATGCTTCCGCGGGAGGAAGCGGGGGCGTCCAGCCGCCGGATGCCTCGGTCGACGCTCCGGAGATTGTCGACGCGGCACCGGAAGCGAGTGATGCCGCGGCGGAGGGTGGCTTTCCGACCTGCGCCGTTTCACGCCGATGGGCCTTTGCATTCGACTCGGACCCGACTGCATACGACGGGGACTCCAATGGCGTAAACGATTGGATCGCTCGGGGCGGCGGCACGTTTCCGATTGGCGAGCTGGACTCCGGCGTGTGGCGCTCGACGGGCGGAACCAACCTCGATTCGCGGCCGCTCGACGAGTTCGAGACGCGGACGATCGTCGATGTGCGCATGAGGAGTCTCACCGTGCCCGCGTCGACCCACGGCGCCGTGTTCTGGATAAATCTCAACACCGGGGCGTCCGCATTCTCGGCGCTCTTCGTGAGCCTCGTTCTCTTGCCAGGCGGTGGTCAGGAGGCGACCCTGTTCGGCAAGGTGGATTCGGCGACCGAAGTCCCCATCGCGGTGTTCCCGGGACTTCCGGAGGCGCTCGTCGACTTCCATCTCGACATCGAGCCAGACACGAGGACGGTAGCCGTTTGGATCGACGCCGTGCCGCAGGGCCGCTTCTCAATCCCCCTCACGGGCCCGCCCAACGCCGATCATTTCGCGACGCTCCTCTCCTGGGAGGGCACCTCCGAGTTCGACTGGGTCGACATCGTCCGCTGCGCGAACCTCTGAAAGCTCGGCTCGGCGGCGAGCTGCCGTACTTCGGCGTGCGGCTCGATGACTCACACACGAAAGAGCACCACATCAGCCGCCTCGAGACGTCCGGTCAGGTGCGACTCACGCAGGTGGTGTCCTGGATGGGACGGGACGAGCTCCGGCGCGACGAAAGAGCGCGGCCGGCCGGCTTTGGCGGGGCAGCTGCTTCAGGGCATGCGGAGAGTGCGCGGCCGAAGGGGCTCTTCGGAGCGCGTCCGTTCGCGCGGCATGCGCCGCGGGCAGAACGTCCGATAGGTCGTGAAGCGCGAGCGCCGTGTGGTGCGAAATGACGTCTGCCATCTCCGACCAGAGCCACGCAACGACGAGCTCTTCATGTTCTCCAGCAGGGAAGCGCACGAGTCGGTAGATGCCGCGGTGCACACGGCGGATGTTCCGAGCGCGCACGTGGTGCACCAGGAGCTGCTCAGAAAACTCGGCTTCCGCGGCTTGGCGCGTCGTGAAGAAGCCCGCCTGGGTCGCCGCCGTTTCGTAGAGGCGGTCCCATTCAGGATCGCGACATCTCCTCGGCGCGCTCCGGGTAGCCCACCTTCAGCTTGAGCAGGAAGCGGTCGAGCTGGGCCTCGGGCAGTGGAAAGGTCCCTTCGAGCTCGAGTGGGTTTTGCGTCGCGATCACGAAGAACGGCGCGGGCAGTGGCAATGTCTGCCGATCGACGGTGACTTGCCGTTCTTCCATGCTTTCGAGCAAGCTGGCCTCGGTCCTGGGTATCGTCCGGTTGATCTCGTCAGCCAGGAGCACATTCGTCATCACCGGACCTGGCTGGAACTCGAACTGACCCAATTGCTGATTGAAGACGTTGAAGCCCGTCACGTCCGACGGCAGCAGGTCAGGTGTGAACTGAATGCGCCTGAAGCTGCCGCCAATACTCTTGGCGAGAGCTTTGGCGATCAAGGTCTTGCCCAACCCCGGCACGTCCTCGAGCAGCACGTGTCCCTCCGCCAAAAGGCCGACCAACAGCTGTTCGAGGCAGGCGGCCTTGCCTACGACCACGCGCGATATATTCGCGCTGATGCTTCGACACAGCTCGATGTTCGCGGACTGCCCCGGTACGCGCATGGCTTTTCACCAGGTTGAGTGTGAAGTCGTGGTTCGTGACACACGACAACATCGGGCTCAGGCCCGAACTCGCCGTCATCGACGGCATAGAGCGGTAGGCCCGGCGCTGTGACGTGTCCTTCGGCCTCGAGCGCGTTCAGATACGACACTAGCTGGTACATGTGCCCGGTCTCAGTTCGGCGGGCCACATTGCCGTGGCGGGAGCGTTCACCAAGACGCTCTTCACCTGTGCGAATTCGCTAATGGCAGCGTCCTTCGTGAGGATGGGAGACCACGCATCAACGCAGTGGCGACGATGACGCGATCACCTCTGCCACCATTCATCCATTGTCGGCAGCAGCGGATCCTCGTGGTAGACGACTCGACCTCGAACGTCTTGTTCACGAAGCACGAAGGCGCGTGGTCGCCGGAACGGGTGGAGCGCGAAGTGAGTCGCCAGGCGCGCTAGCAAAGCCTGGACGCAGGCGTCGCTCGATCTGGCTAACTGCTCTGATATCGTGGCCGGCCATGAACGCCAAGGTAGGCCCGAACCAGCCGTGTCCCTGTGGAAGTGGTCGCAAGTTCAAGAAGTGCTGCAGAGATTCCTCGGCAATCCAGGCGTCAGGCCCACTCCACACCGTCGGTGATCGCATTAGCGCTCTCGAAAAGCTCCGCGCCTTCATCGACGAATTTCTGAACGAGGAAGAAGAGGCCGCCGTCGAAGAGTTCTGGGGGCAATACCTGGATCGCGAAGAAGAGCTCCCCGAAGAGCTCTTGCCTTTGTCAAAGGATGCTTACGAAGCGTGGCTGGCGTTCGACTTCGTGCTCGCGAACGGCGAGCCCGTCGTCGACGCGTTCTTGGCTCAGGTGCCGGTGAGCCCCGGTGAGCGCTCCTTCTTGGCGGCCATGCGAAGCAGCGCGATGCGGCTCTATGAAGTGATCGAAACGGTCCCCGGCTCGTCGATCAAACTGCGGGATGTGCTCGCCAAGACGGTGGTTCGCGTGAACGAACGCATGGCATCGCGTACATTGACTCGCAGCGAGTGGGTCGCGGCACGGGTGATTCCTCGCGGCTGTTCGGGCGGTCCGGAGCTCGAGATGGGAGTCCTGCTCGTCCCTCAGCTATGGCAGGAACGAGTACTCGCGGGAGTCAACGCGCATTGCCATGACTTTGTCGAAGAGTTTCCCGACGCTCCCGTCGCCGAAGCATTCAAGGAGCTGCCGCCCTTCTTCCATCAGGCGTGGCTTGCCTCGATGTTCGATCCCGCCGTGCCGGAGCTCCGGAATTTCGACGACGAAGAGCTGGTGCTGACGCGCTTGTCGTTCCGGGTCGAAGACGCGCCTGCGCTCGTGAAATTGCTCGATGACGCTGAGAGCGATGGCATCACACGGACCGGTGACAGCGCGTGGGGATGGTCCGGTACGAGCGCATCGGGCAAACCGGTGGGCCTCGCGATGCTCGAGCTGCGCGACGGTCAGTTGCGTGTGGAGACGAACTCGGTGGAGCGTGCAGCACGAGCGCGAGCGCTACTCGAGCGGCTAGCGGGGCGGCTTCTCGAGCACCGTTCCACGACCCATGAAGACATGCGAAGGCAGGTGATCGAACGGGTCCGCGAGAGCGCTTTGCGCGGCTCCGAACCTCCTGATCGCAGCCTCGCCCCCGCGTCGGCAGACATCGATCCGCAGGTCGCCGAGGCGCTCGTGCTCGCGCAGCTCACGCAACACTACAAGGCGTGGCTCGACGAGCCCGTCCCAGCTCTCGGCGGGCACACTCCACGAAAGGCGGCAAGCGAGCCGAACCTCCGGTCACAGGTCGAGGTTCTGATTCGAGGGCTCGAGGGTGACTACGAACGAGCGCTCAAATCCGGCCATCCAGCATACGACCCCTCGTGGATGTGGACGGAGCTCGGCTTCGATGCAGCGGAGGATGCCGCCCATCCGCCGGCGTTGGCCCATGAGCGCGTGGCAGAGCGTGTGCCGGGGAGCTCCGAGGCTAGCCACCAAGCTGCCGAGCGCCTGCGCGAAGCGCGTGTCGATGCCCATCCGAGATCCACGCTTTCGGTGCCACAGCTCGACACGGATATTGCGCTTCAACGCTTTTTGCGCCGGGACCGCGCATCCGCCAACGAA
>DATHEN010001458.1:0-2703 GCA_035318565.1 Polyangiaceae bacterium | reverse complement strand
CGCGCAGGCGCAGCTTCTGGCAGTACCGAACGTGCCGCACCCGTCCGTCCCGGACGGCGCCGGGGCCGCAGACAACGCCCTGCGCCGCAGCTCCGGCACGCCGCCGCGCCTCGACTTCGAGCCGAAGCCCCATTGGGACATCGGCGCCGAGCTCGGCATCCTGGACTTCGAACGCGCATCGAAGCTGTCCGGACCGCGCTTCTCGGTCCTCTTGGGCGCCGGCGCCCGCCTCGAACGCGCGCTCATCAGCTTCATGCTCGATTTGCACACGCGCGAGCACGGCTACACGGAGGTCGCGCCGCCCTATCTCGTCAAAGGCGAGACGATGCGCGGCACGGGCCAGCTTCCCAAGTTCGAGGAAGATCTGTTCAAGACCTTCCGCAGCGGCGGTGACGACACGAGCCCGCTGTATCTGATTCCCACGGCGGAGGTTCCCGTCACGAACCTGCACGCGGATGAGATTCTGGAAGCGGCGGAGCTCCCGCTCGCATACACGGCGTTCACTCCCTGCTTCCGCAGCGAGGCGGGCTCGTACGGGAAAGACGTGCGCGGCCTGATTCGCCAGCACCAGTTCGACAAAGTCGAGCTCGTGCGCTTCGCGCCACCGGAGGCGGGCATGGAGCAGCTCGAGCTGCTCACGAGCCACGCCGAGGAGGTGCTGAAGCGGCTGGATCTGCACTACCGCGTCGTCGAGCTCTGCGCCGGGGATCTCGGCTTTGGAGCCACGAAGACGTACGACCTCGAGGTCTGGTTACCTTCGCAAAACACCTACCGTGAGATCTCGAGTTGCTCCTGGTTCGCTGATTTCCAGGCACGGCGCGCCAAGATTCGCTACCGCAAGGAGCCCAAGGCCAAGCCACAGTTGCTCCACACCCTGAACGGCTCCGGGCTCGCCGTCGGCCGCACGCTGGTCGCGATCCTCGAGCAGAATCAGCAGCAGGACGGCAGCGTGATCATCCCGGCGGCGCTGCGCCCGTACTTCGGCGCCGAGCGGCTCACCCGCCGTTAGCGGCGCTCAACGCCGGCGCTTGCGCTTCGGGCGAGCTGCGGTTTGGCTCGTGGGACGCTTGCGCTCGCGCTCGCTCGGGCGGGCTTTTCCGCGCGGTTTTTTGGCCGAAACCTCCAGCTTTCGACCGCGGCCGAAGCCCGGCTTGCGCGCAGGTCGGCCGAGCGAACGCTCGGGCGGCACGCGCCGGGCGTAGACCGAGCGACGGAGCACGGCGACGTCTTCGATTTGCACGACCAGCGTATCGCCGAGACTCACCCGATCCCCGGAGCGCGCGCCCACCGCGCTGAGCTCGTCGTCGGAGATCTGATAGTGATCGGGGCCCATCGCTTCGTAGCGCACCAGCACATCGACGAACGGATGATCGATGCTGACATACAATCCGCTGCCAACGAGCGATGTCGCGTGGCCTTCGTAGATGTCATTCACGTGATCGCGCATGAACAGCGCACGATACAGATCCACCACTTCGCGTTCGACTTCCATGGCCGCGCGTTCGCGCAGGCTCGCGTTCGTGGCGCTCGCGCGCAGCGTCTCGATACCGGCCGGCGTGGTGTCCGGTTTGGCGCCGTGGAGCAGGCTTTTTACCGCTCTGTGCACCAAAATGTCCGGATAGCGCCGGATCGGTGAAGTGAAGTGCAAGTAGTTGTCCGAAGCCAAGCCGAAGTGACCGATGTTCACGATGTCGTAGACGGCTTGCTTCAGCGAGCGCAAGAGCAGCATCTCCAGCACCGTGCGGCGCGGGTGCTCCTGAATGCGCGTGAGCCACTTGCCGACCCCAGCCGGCTGTAGCATCTCCTCGAGGTCGAACTCGACACCGAGAACGCGCGCTACCTCACCCAGGCGTTCGAGCTTGGTCTCGTCGGGCTTCGCGTGAACTCGGTACACCGTCGGGCAGCGCCGCTTCGTCAGCCACTTCGCCACGAGCTCGTTGGCGAGCAGCATGAGCTCTTCGATCATCTGATAGGCGCGCTTCACGCCGGGATCTTCGGCGCGCTTGACGACGTCCACGGGGGCGCCCGTCTGCTCGTCGAGGATCACCTTCGCCTCGGGCAAATTGAGGTCGAGCGCGCCGCGTCGCATGCGTGCGCGGCGCAGCTTGCGCGAAAGCTCGTCGAGCACGCGCAGCTCGCGTTTCATGGCTTCCGCCTGTGAGCTCTTCGTGCCCTGTTCGGTGAAGCCGAGCGCGCGCGCCACCCCGCCGTAAGTGAGCATCGCCGCAGAGCGCATCACGCCCTCGACGATCTCGAATTTCTGCACGGTACCGTTGCGATCGAGCTCGGCTATCACGCACAGACACAAACGATCGCGTTCGGGCAACAGCGAACACAGATCCGCCGCGAGCGCGGCGGGCAACATGGGGATCGCGCGATCGGGCAGATAAATCGTGCAGCCGCGCGCGAGCGCTTCCTGGTCGAGCGCGCTGCCCATTTGCACGTACTCACTCACGTCGGCGATCGCGATGTACGCACGGTAGCCCTCGTCGAGCCGTTCGACCCAGACCGCGTCGTCGTGATCGCGCGCGTCCTCCGGATCGATCGTGGGCAGCGGCACGTCGCGCAGATCCACGCGCCCTTCGAAGGTGCGGCGTTGAATGCGCGCCGCCATGGCCTCGGCCTCGCGCACCGCGGCGTCCGGATGAGACTCGACGATTTGCTCGCGCACCAGGATTTTGGCGACTTCCGTGTTCGGATCAC
>DATHEN010001457.1:0-5564 GCA_035318565.1 Polyangiaceae bacterium | reverse complement strand
CCTACCTGGACGAGGCGTACAGCCGGCTCGACCCACGCGCCAGCGAACGCGAGACCGCCATTCGCGCCATGGAGGAGAACGTCTACGACCACCCGAGCGGCGTTCGCGCTCGCGGCGCGCGCGCGCGCTTCGAAGACGCGCGCGGCTCCGGGGTCGGCATCAGCGAGCGGCTCGCGCAGACTCGCGACGAAGCCGCCGAGCTCGGCATGCACGACGAAGAAGCGCGCTGCTCCGCAGCGCTGGCTGCACGGCTGGCTTTTGCCGGCCGTTTCGCTGCCGCGGAGGCCGAAGCCGCGCGGCTGCTCGAGCTGGCCGAGAAGCGCGGTATCAGCGCCGCCGCGGTGGATGCCTGGCAAACCCTGGCCATCATCCGCCAGACGCAAGGTTCGCTGAACTCGGCGCTGGACGCGCGCCGCAACGCAGCTGGCGCGGCGCGCAGCGCCGGCTTGAAAGAGCGCGAAGCCATGCTGATGACGAACCTGGGGTTCGCGCTGACCACGATCGGCGCGCGCCAGGAAGCGCGTTCCGCCATCGAAACCGGCCTGGCCCTCGCCGACGCGATCGCGAGCTCCGGCGCCGTGCGGCACGCACAGATGATCCTGCTCGGCTGGGCGTCCGCATTCGGGAACGACAAGACCCTGGAAGCGCATCTGGCTCAAATTCGTGCCGACGCGGACGCGGCCGCGAGCGGAGTCTGGACTCAGCCCGATCGCGCCAACCTGGGAATTCTTTTTTACCGTGGCGTCGAGCTGCTGCGCAGCAAGTCAGAGGCCACCTGCCGGCGCGCCAGCGCGCTCCTGGAAATGGCGGCCAAGGGCTACCGCGATGTCGGCCACCGCGACGTGTTGCCGGTTGCGCTCGGCATGTGCTCGGAAGCCGCGCGCCTGTGTGGCAACGCGCAAGCCGCCGTGCAGTTGGCTCGCGAAGCGGCGGAGCTCCTCGAATCGGGCGCACCCAGCCTGCTGAACGAGTCCGTGGTGTACCTGGCGCTGCACGACGCGTTCCTGGAGCTCCACGATGCAGAAGCCGCAAGGAACGCGGTCGCCCGCGGCATCCCCCCACTGCTGCGCCGCGTGCACGGCCTCGTGGGCACGCCGTACGCGCGCCTCTTCCTCACCGAGCTTCCGCACAATGCGGGCCTGCTCGCCGCCGCCGAGGGCTACGGCGTAGTCCCCGACGAGCTGCACCGCGTCCTCGAACAAACCTCGAGTTGAGGTTGGTTGGCGCTGCTCAGAGCAGAAAGGCGGCGAGGCGTTTGCAGGCTTCGGCGATGCGCGGAGGGTCTTCGATGAGCGCGAAGCGGATGTAGCCCTCGCCGCCTTCTCCGAAGCCGCTGCCCGGGGCGACGCCGACGTGCGCGCGCTGGATGAGCTCTGTCGTTGCTTGCACCGAGGTCATGCCCGAAAGGCGTGCGGGAAGACGCGTCCAGACGAACATCGTACCGCTCGGCTCGGCCACGTCGGGAAAGCCGGATTGGCGGAGGCCGCTCACCAGCGCTCCCGCGCGCGATCGATACAGATCGCGAATTTCATCGACCAGGTTGTCGCCGTGATCGAGCGCCCAGGCGGCCGCATGCTGGAGCGGCATGAACGTGCCGTAATCCATGTACGTCTTCAGGTGTGCGAGCGCGCCGATCATGCGCTCGTTGCCTGCCATGAACGCGATGCGCCAGCCCGGCATGTTGTAGCTCTTCGACATCGAGAACACCTCGACGGCGAAGCTTTTGACTTCGTCTGGGGGAATGCCGCAATCGAAGATGCTGGGGGCGTGGCGTGCAGAGAAATCCAGATCGGCGTACGCCAGATCGTGGAGCAACATTGCGCCCGAGTCGCGCACGACGCGCACTACTTCAGCAAGCTGCTCCGCGCTGATGATCTGCCCCGTGGGATTGTGCGGATAGTTGACGATCACCAGCTTGGGTCGAGCACTGGAGGCGCGCAGCCGCTCGATGGCCTGCGACACGGCCTGGGCCGGCACGAGCTCCGCGCTGACCTGGTAGGGGGCAACGGCCGCGCCCGCGATCAGCGGCGCGCCCTTGTGGATTGGATAACAAGGGTCGGGCACGATGGCGATGTCCCCCTGATCGAGGATCGCCAAACACAGGTGGCTGATGCCCTCCTTGGCGCCCATCGTGACGATCACTTCGCGCTCGGGGTCGAAGCGCGTGTGATGGCGCCGCTCGTACCAGCGGCAATACGCTTCCCGCAGCGCAGGCAGGCCGCGGCCGGGGTGATAACGATGGTTCTTGCCCACGTCCGCCGCCTCGTGGAGGCGCTTCACGATCGGCTCCGGTGTCGACCGATCCGGATTGCCGAGGCCGAGATCGATGATCTCGGCGCCGCTGGCGCGCACGCGTGCCTTGACCTCGTCCGTAACCAGGAAGGCATAGGTGGGCAGGGCTTCCGCCCGTGGAAACGGCCAAACGTCGGGCATCACGGCGCTCGCCTGTAGCACGAAACCCGAGCTCGTACGAACTGTCTGATGGGCGAGCTACGCCCGAGCCGCGGAAGCTACCAGCGCTTGGCGCGGCCGGCGCGCTGCTCGGCCAGGGCCGCCTGGTCCTGTTCCTTCTTGATCAATACGCCGGTGAAGGGCAGCTCCGCACGAATGCGATCGGACCCGATGCCGTTCGTGGCGAGCACCGCGATCCAGTCGATGAGCTCGCTCGTGCTCGGGCGCTTGCGCACGCGCGGTACGCCGCGCACATCGTAGAACGCGGCGATGGCTTGATCGACGATGGCGTCGTCCACTTGGGGGTGATGAACGCGCACGATGCGCTTCATGAGCTCGGGCTCGGGGAAGTCGATGAAGTGGAACACGCAGCGCCGCAAGAAGGCGTCGGGAAGCTCTTTTTCGTTGTTGCTGGTGATGATCACGACCGGACGCTGCTTGGCGACGATCTCGTCCCCGGTTTCGGTGATCACGAAGCGCATACGATCGAGCTCGTGCAAGAGATCGTTCGGGAACTCGAGATCCGCCTTGTCGACCTCGTCGATCAGGATCACCATGCGCTGCTCGGAGCCGAGCGCGCGCCCGAGCGGGCCGAGCTTGATGTAGTGACGGATATCCCGGACCTCACCATCGCCGAAACGCGAGTCGTACAGGCGCTGCACGGTGTCGTAGACGTAGAGGCCGTCCTGCGCGCGCGTGGTGGACTTCACGGGCCAGTGAATCAGCGAATGGCCCAGGCCTTCTGCAATGGCCTCGGCCAGCAGTGTCTTTCCGGTACCGGGCTCGCCCTTGACGAGGAGCGGACGCTCGAGGGCGATGGCCGCGTTGACCGCCGCTTCGAGCGCTGGATCCGTGATGTAGTTGCGAGTGCCCTGAAATTGCCGGAAAGCCTGAGTCACGCCGGGCTCCTTAGCACGGCATGCGTTTTTTTGCTCGTGAGAAGCGGCAGCTCGAGCCTTGACGCGCGAGGCTACGCTCTCTCGCAAGGTTGGTTTCGTGCGGCGTAACGGTGGTAAGAGAGGGTCGATGCGTTACGAGATCCGGGCCGCTGGGGTCTCTGACGAGGAGCAGCTGCTACGGCTCTCACGCTTCCTCAATACCGTGAATCTGCCGCACGATCGCCAGCACGTGCGGCGGTTGCTGGAACACGCCGCCCAGAGTTTCAGCGCAGAAATCAAGGAGCGGCATCGAAAATACGTGTTCGTGCTCTGGGACCTGGAGCAGGGGCTCGCCGTCGGAACATCGATGATCGTGGCGCAGCTCGGCCGGCGGGATGCGCCGTACATCTATTTGGAAGTCAGTTCCGAAGAGAAATACTCGAACCTGCTGGACAAACACTTTCACCACACCGTGCTCCGCTTGGGCTTTTCCTATGACGGCCCCACGGAGATCGGCGGCCTGGTGGTGGACCCGGCGTACCGCGGCGCCAGCGAGCGCCTGGGGTTGTTGATTTCGTACGTGCGTTTTCTATACATCGCACGCCACCGTCCGCTATTTCGTAACGAGCTCCTCGCCGAGCTCTTGCCACCGCTCGAGCCAGACGGAACCAGTCACCTGTGGGAAGCTCTCGGCCGGCATTTCACCGACATGAGCTACGCAGACGCCGACGTGCTCTCGAGCGAGAACAAGGGCTTCATCCGCGATCTATTTCCGTCCGGCCCAATCTACGCGTCGCTGCTCAGCCGGGACGCGCAGGACGTGATCGGTAAGGTAGGCGCTCAGACGCGCGGCGTGGAGAAGATGCTGCGCCGCGTCGGGTTTCGCTACGCAGAACGCATCGATCCATTCGACGGCGGGCCCCACTTCGTGGCCGATGCGGACGAGGTCTCGTTGATCCGCCACACGGTCACGCGGACTCTGTCCGGAGAGCTCGATGCAAGCCGCGCCGCGCGCCTTGCATTGGTGGCCCGCGAATTCGAAGGCCCCCCCTATTTTCGCGCCGTCGCGGCGCAAGTGGAGCTCACGGCGAGCGGCGTTCACGTCGCGCGCGCAGCCGTCCAACATCTGGAGCTGCAAAACGGTGACGCACTCACCGTGCTTCCCCTGCCCTGACGCAATTAACGGGGAGCGCCGCTCCCGCCTTCAGGTTTTTGGGGCGCCGCCGACCCCTGAATCGGAGGTCCAAACCCCTCAGCGACTCGGCGGCTCAGCGTCTCTGCGTCTAAAGCCCTGCACTAGGCGGGGTCGCCGACGCCCATGTCGCGAGTGAACTCGGGGTTCGAAGCACCGCGCGCGCGCCCCGTGTCGTCGAGCACGACCTTGCCGTCCACCATGCGCACCACGCGCGGCATGCTCTCGGCGAAGCCTAGGTTGTGTGTCACGACGACGATGGTGGTGCCGTGTTCGCGGTTGATCTGGAAAAACAGATCGTGAATCGCTTCGCTCGTGCCGCTGTCGAGGTTTCCCGTGGGTTCGTCAGCGAGAACGAGCTTCGGATCGAGCGCGAGCGCGCGGGCGATGGCGACACGCTGTTGCTCGCCGCCCGAAAGCTCACCGGGGCGGTGGGTGGCGCGCGAGGTGAGCCCCACTTCCTCGAGCAGCGCCGCGGCGCGCTTCTCCATTTCCTTGCGCGAGCGGCCCTGAATCAACCCGGGCAGCATCACGTTCTCGAGCGCGTTGAACTCCGGGAGCAGGTGATGAAACTGGAACACGAAGCCGATTTCGCGGTTTCGTACGGCGGCCAGCCTCGAGGAACTCATGGTGGTGAGCTCTTCGCCCGCAAGACGGATGCGGCCGCGCGTGGGTAAGTCGAGCGTGCCGATGCAGTGCAGGAGCGTGCTCTTCCCGGCGCCGGACGGCCCCACGATCGCCAGGATCTGCCCCGGGTAGATGTTCAGGTCGATGCCCTTGAGCACCTGGAGCGTCCGGCCCATGTGCTCGAAGCTCTTGTACAGGTCTTCGATGATGACGAGTGCTTCGGCCACTTGATTTATGTCTCACTCGTAGCGGATGCCATCGACCGGGCGCAAGCGGCTGGCGGCGACGGCGGGGTAAATCGTGGCAATCGTGGTGATGGCCAGCGCGGCAAAAGCCACGAACATGTAGTCGACCCAGTCCACGTTGATCGGCAAACGGTCGACGTAATACACGTCCGGATCGAGGCGCACGCCGAA
>DATHEN010001456.1:0-3550 GCA_035318565.1 Polyangiaceae bacterium | reverse complement strand
TGCATCAAGAATGGCCTCGCTTTCGCCGAATTTTTGCTGGAGCTCGCGTCTCATGGGTTCGTAATCGTCTCCGACGGAGCTCCCAACGGCAGCGGCGGAGGCGCGCTGGCGGCCGACGGCACGGCGCTGACTCAAGCCGTCGACTGGGCGCTCGCACAGAACGACCAGTCGTGCAGCAAGTACCACCGCAAGCTCGACCCCACGAAGATCGCCGCCATGGGCCAATCGTGCGGCGGACTCATGACGATGGGCGCCGCGAAGGATCGCCGCCTGCGCACGATCGTGCTGTGGAACAGTGGCCTATTTTCGCGCGACCAGACCATTTACAATTCACTCCACGCGCCCATGGCCATCATCGACGGTGGCGCGTCCGACATCGCGTACGTCAACGGCGAAGCCGACTTCAACGCGATCTCCACGGTTCCCATCGTGTTCGCCAATCGGGACGTGGGTCACATCGGCACTTACTTCCAGGACAACGGCGGTGAGTTCGCGCGAGTCGGCCTGGGCTGGCTGAAGTGGCAGCTTCTCGGTGATCCGGGCGCGAGCGCGGCGGGCCTGTTCGTCGGCGCAAGCTGTGGGCTTTGCAACGCCAGCTCGGGCTGGACGCTCCGCAAAAAGGGCATCGACTGAACCATCACTCGAAAAATCATTCGGAGAAACGAACCATGTACCGAACGATCTTCACGCTGGGCTTTGCTGCGACGTTGGGCATCGCTTGCGGCCCCGCGCCGCATGGCGGAGGCACCGGAGGCGCAGCCGGCAGCGCCGGCACGGGCGGGGGACCAGCCTGTGGAACGGGCGTGACTCCGGGTGAACGCACGGCCTCGGTTTCAATCGGCGGCGTCACGCGCACGTACCTCTTGCACGTGCCGCCGAGCTACACGGGTCGCACCCCGGTGCCGCTGGTCCTCGACTTCCACGCGCTCGGTTTGACCGGCGCAACGCAGCGGAACCTCGACAGCTACGCGAGCGTGTCGGACGGCGAGGGTTTCATCGTCGCTTACCCCGACGGCATCGACAATGCGTGGAACATCGGACCTTGCTGTACCTTCTCGCGCAGCGTGGACGACCTGGGTTTCGCGCGAGCGCTCGTCGCCAAGCTGAAGAGTGAGGCCTGCATCGATCCGAAGCGCGTGTACGCCGCCGGCTACTCGATGGGAGGCGGCATGTCTTACTTCCTCGCTTGCAACGCGGCCGATACGTTCGCGGCCATTGCTCCGGCTGCCTTCGATTTGATCGAGGAGATGCCCTGCACGCCGAGTCGCGCCATTTCTGTGTTCTCCTTCCGCGGCACGGCCGATCCGATCGTGCCTTATGCGGGCGGCGCGTCTCGTCCGCCGAACGGCCTCGACACGACGATTCACTTCCTGGGCGCGCAAGGCACCTTCGATCGCTTTGCAACTCTCGATCAGTGCACCGGGTCCTCGATGACTAGCGCTGGCTGTCAGACGCACTCCCAATGCCGCGATGGTGTCGAAGTCAAATTGTGCACGTCCCAGGCTGGCGGTCATTCTCCGGCCGACGCGGCGACGGCCTGGAGCCTGCTCTCGCGGCACAGCTTGCCCTGAGCCGCAGGCTGTTCAGCGGCCGGTCATTCGCTCGAGGTTCTCGGGATAGCGAGCTGCGAGTTAGCGCGGGGCGACACGGAGCGCAGTGGGTCGGAGTTTCGCGGACTGACGGCGAAGAGGACTGCTGCTCTGCTCTCTGATTTTGCACTCGTGCTCGTCCGCCTCAACGGTGATCTGGCGAAGCAGCTCCGGCGGGGAGCTCGACCAGGAGCACGCCCGGCACCTTCCGCGAAATCCTAATCCCAAGACCCGCATCGTCTGGCGCGTTGAGAGGCGTTGAGAGCTTGCGGCGCTCAACGCGCCGCCGTCGTGCCTATTTACAACGGCGGCCAGGGAGCAGGTGACGACGCTTCTTCGTCACCCCTTCGCGGGCTGCACGATGATCTCGACCCGTCTGTTATTGGCGCGTCCCTCTGGGGAGTTGTTGTCCGCGATTGGTCGCGCCAGGCCGAGGCCTTGCGACGTGACCCGATCCGCCGCGATGCCGTGAGATACCAGGTAAACGCGTACCGATTCGGCGCGCCGCTGTGAGAGATCCTGATTGGCAGCGGCCGTGCCTTGTGAATCCGTGTGGCCCTCGACCACGAGCCTGGAATCAGGGTCCTGACTACCGAGTGCCTCGGCCACCGAGCTCAACTTCGCCTGGGCCGCGGGTAGCAGCTCGGACTTTCCTGATGCGAAGAGCACCGAACCCGAGAGCGTGATCACCATGCCGCGCGCCTCTTGTTTGACGCTGGCGATGCGAGCTAGATCCGCAGCGGCCTGTGCAGCGCGCTTTTCGGCCTCCTGGCGGCGCTGGCGCTCGTTGTCCAGCTGTTGCCCCTGGGAGGCAAGCTGCTGATTGGCGCGACCGAGCGCCGCGGACGTAGTCTGAACCGTGGCTGCCTGATCAGTCGCGATCTTTGCGTCGACCTGCTCCTTCTTGCTCGTATTCTGAGCAGTGCGGGCCCGCGCCTCGGCAATTTGCACCTGGCGCTCGGCAGTATAGGCGATGTCGCGGGTATTCTGCTCGTCGCCATTCTCCTCGAATGCTTGCTCCGCCTTGTTGAGCGTCTGCTTGGCGCCGTGCAGATCGGCAGGATTGACCTGCGCCGTCTTGTCGTGAGAGGCGCGGTCGTAAGCAACGCGGGCGTTGAGGAGCTCCGGCGGAGGCCCAACGCTAGCGCAGGCCGTGATGCTCGTGACGGTTAGGAGAAGGCCGAGCGCGGTTCTGGCGGTCATTTTTGTGCTCCCTGAGTCGTGTTCAGATTCGTGGTTGCGGTCGCTTCTTTGCCTGCCATCTTCAGGTCAGCTCGAGATTTTTGCTCGCGGGCCAGCGCCAAAGCGAGATCCGAGTCGGCCTTGGCGCGCACGAGTAGCGAGGCCGCCTGCTCGTTCTCGCCCTGGCTCATCAGCTGCTTCGCCTTATCCATCTGTTCTTGGGCGAGCTTCAGGTGAAGCTGAGCGGACGGCTGCTTGGCCGCACCCAGCTCTTCCGCCGCTCGGTGCGCGGATTGCGCGTCCGCCATCTTCTGTGTCGGCGGAGGCATGCTCGCTCCGCAAGCAATGAGCAAGAGCGCGGGAGCCATCGTAAAGGCAGCTTTCATATACATGATCATTTCCTCGCACACCTGAATGCACCTCGGAGAGCTGAGAAGTGCGCTAACAGCTTCGTAAAGCCCGAACGTGAAGTCGTCGTGGTCTACGGCAAACACCACGGACCTGTGCGACTTCGCGAAACCGTTGGCTTCTCGAGCGTCCAACATAAGCACATTATTCAATCCAGCAATCGCGCTTCGAAGGATATGTACTTTTAATTCCGCATTGCTCGTGAATTCCGAATGAACCGATCGGTTGTTTGAAATAGGGCAGCGCTGGCAAGCGCGAGTTCAACCACAGGACCGTGGCGCGAAGTGGGGTAAAGAAAGCGTTCCGGAGGCCGTCGGCGCGCTCACTTCGTTCAAGCCGCCCGCCTTGCAGAACGACGCGGCCGTTTGCGC
>DATHEN010001455.1:0-3218 GCA_035318565.1 Polyangiaceae bacterium | reverse complement strand
CATGCAATCACTATGTTTTCTGGCGTTGCTGTGCCAGCCGGGTCGACGTGATCGTAGGTTCCGCCGGAGGGGCCGCGACGGTCTTTCCAGTTCACGGTGATGGCGCAGTAGCGGCAGTTCGACCCGTCGCGCGCCTGAACTTCGTCACGCGTTTGCTTCGAAATCTTCTCGGGACGGCCAGCTCGGCTCTCGGAAATGTGCCAGGCCGCGATCCAATCGGGGCCCAACTCAGTCAAAAACGATGCGAAGTGATCGAGCGCACGGTCGAGAAGTGCGCACTCGGGCAGCTCCTGAGCGACGGTTCGCCACGAGCAGACGACGTTCGGGTTGGCCGGCGGGTTGTGCTTGATGCCGTTCGGAAGCCAGACGAGACCAGCGCTCCAGTCGGCCAAAGCAAGTTCGTTGCGCTCCAGTTCCGCGTAGCACTTGAGGAGTGCGCGCTCTGGCCAGCCCATGGACTGAGCAAGGCCGCCGGGCCATGCCTGGAACAGGCCGGGGAGTGAATTGAGCTCTGGCGCCGTCAGCAGACGCACGAACAGCCAAGCGGCGCTCGGCTTCGGTTGCGAGAGGCTCTTGAACTTCGCGTCGTTCCACATGCGGCGAGAGACGCGGCTGTAACGAGTCGAGTCAAAGTTCATCCGGAGGCCCTCCCGAATGCGATCCTGAGCGCCTCATCGGCGCATGCGTCTGGGTTGTTCCAGACCTCGGAACCGGTGAAGCGGAGGACCTGCCAGCCGGCAGCTGTGAGATCTCGATCGCGGGACTTGTCGCGCTGCGCTTGCTGCTTCGTTCTCTCGTGAAACTCGTGGCCATCCAGTTCGATGGCGATGCGCTGCGAGCCAGAAACGACGAAGTCAATCCTGTAGCGGCCCTCTGGAAACTGCTGAAACAGGGTCGCGCCTTCAGCCTTCCAGTGGCCTACCTGTGAGTGTCCGCCGACGTCCCAGTCAAAAATGACGTCCGACATGCATACGAGCGACACAAGAAACACCTCCTCGATTGGAGACTGGCACCGACGAAGCGCTGTCCGCGCCTGATCCCAGTTACGCATGATCGCGTCCACCGAACCGTGTTCGAGAGTCAGAACGAGCGGCTCTTGGTCAGTCTGCAGTGACGACGCGAGCAGCTCGACCTTCTCCCATCGCAAGCCCAGCCGGTTAGCGATGCGACGCGCGGCCATGTGCGGACTAAAGTATCGGGACGAGGCGACCGCGAGCTTGCGGCTTTCCTCTTGAACGGCATCGGTGAGCTCCGTGCCGTAGTTGTCGCGGTACCACTCACTCACGCAGCACCGACCTGTCGCCGTGTGACGCTGAAGTGCGATCCGTCCTCGGCCACGCCAGCGATGATTCCCATGCTCTCGAGCTCGAGCAGAATGCCCACGAGTGTGGCCTCCTTCACGTCGTTCAATCGGGAAGCCGGCCACAGGGAGCGCGCCTCAGCCAGCGCGCGCTTATCGTCGGCACTGCCAGTTGACAGTATCCAGGCCGTTACCAGCAGACGCTTGCTGCGGCTAGGGCCGTTCGCGATGTCCGTGAGCAGGTCGCCCGGCACAATCATTGCCACTGCCTCTCGGCAGTGATCGGCCGCTCGCGGCAGACCTTGCAAAGCCAGCCCATGCACGTGTGCGGGGCCCAGCGGCCGAACCGCCAGCCGCCGCGCAGCGCGTACGCCTCGCTGTCAGCGTGGGCGCCGCACGAGAGGCACTTGGGCGAATAGACCCAGCGGTCCCACTCGAGCTTCAGACGCCATTGCAGGCGCGCGGCGAGCAGCCGAACGCGGGTGACAGAAAGTCTGATCCTTTGGATCCAATGCATAGCGGTGCCTCGGGACAAAAAAGTCCTGCTACGGCGCATTGGGTGCGCCGGCCGGGTGGTCAAACGGATGTGATCGACTACGGTCGGAGTGGCTTACGCAGCTGCGTTCAGCCCTCGAAGTTCGTGGTAGCGCTCGATGAATTGCAGCTTGGCCTCACGGGAGGACATCGGCTCGATGCGCGTCGGCAGCGGCTCAGGTAGCTGCATCCACGGCTCTGGAGGTGGCGCCATCAGGTCGCGCGCCTCCGTCGCCAAAAGAATCATGTCGACGTGCTTCACCTCGGCAGGTGTCACCGGAGAGATGCCGAAACGGGTGGCAATGGCCGCGAACACCCGCGCCTCGAGCGTCTTGTATTCCGGGAGCAACCACTTCACCGGCGCGCAGAGATCGCTCAAGTAGGCCTCCGCCGCGTCATGCAGAAGAGCGTCCAGGGCATAGGACGGATCCACGATGTGCGAAGCCAGCAGGCAGTGGTTGCCCACAGAATAAAATTCCCGACAATGCCCCGCAAAACGACACTGCAGCGACAGCGAGTGTGCAATGTCGGACACGTGCACTTCCTCGGGCCGCGGGTCGAGCACATGAAAGCGATCCCCGCTGAAGGTTTGAATCCAAGGTCCGCGTGCGCCCATCACCGATCCTCCAGGTCGGGGCTCAGCTTGAGCCCGTCCACGAGACCAAGACCGCGGAGTCGCCCGAGGCCGTTGGCGAAGCTCTTCGAGTTGGGGTGGTATCCGACGCGGGCAGCGAGCTCGTCGCGCGTGATCTTGCCGCGCAAGTGAGCGATCTCGCGCAGGATGCCGGACTCAGCAGTATTCAGCTTGTGCTCGCAGTACCACTCGAGCAGTTCCCTGCCGGTCGGCAGAGGCTCGAACGTACCGAGCTCGCAGAAGCCCTTGTCGGTGATCGTCGTGCCCTCGATAGCGGCCCGTGACCGCAGTGCACCGAGCGCATTCGCGAATCCCTTGGAGTTCTGGTGGTAGCCGATCAGCAGCGCCAAGCGCTCGCGCGATACCTGGCGCGGGCGCTGCTGGGCGAGCGTGGTGAGAATGAGGCGCTCGACCTTCGGAAGGTGAGTGTGCTCGACGAAATCACCATTTGTCGCGGGCAGCGTCTTCCGCGGTAAGGCCGGCGCGCGCGGCGCTGGAGCAGGCGACTGCTTGCGCTTCACCTCGTCGAGCGTGGAGCCGTCCGAAAAGCAGAACTCGTGCTCGTCCACGGCGTTTTTGAACAGCACGTCGAGCGCTTCCTGAGCCGTCTGGACCTCCGTCTCGACGTCGCTCAGCAACCGGTGCACCTCGCCGGAGAGTTTCGCGAGCGCCTCTCGGTCCAACGCCGGAACCTCGATCTCGCGCTCCTCGATTTCGACGTCCTCCCGGGCTGCGGCGAGATCGGCTTCG
>DATHEN010001454.1:0-2710 GCA_035318565.1 Polyangiaceae bacterium | reverse complement strand
CTCGAGGCGCGTTGACTTGTAAACTGTAAACGATGCCAACGCCGACCAGCAGCTATCCTGCCCTGAACGCGACCGTAGGCCGGCGACTGCGCGAACTACGGCTCGAGCAGGGCTTTTCCCAGGCCGACTTCGCGCGGCGGCTGAACATCTCGCCGGCCTATCTGAACCTGATCGAAAAGGGGCGCCGCACCGTACAGCTGCCGCTCTTGTGGCGTGCACTCGAGCTGCTCGGTCTGGAGCCCGAGCCGTTCATCTCGAGCCTTGGCGAACAGCACGTGGAACAGAGCCTGGCGCAGCTGCTCGACGAACCCCTGCTGCGTTCGCTCAACCTGGACAAGGACGCCGTGGCTTCGCTGAGCGCCGAGCCGCGCGCGGTGACGACCATCACCGCGCTCTTCAACCTTTACAAGAACACGCGCACGCAGCTCGACAACATGATCCAACTGTTGGCGCGCCGCGAGGCCGATCAAAAGGTGCGCGCTTCGTTCGACGACAGCAGCGAGATCGCCGACTCCACGCTGCGCTTCGACTATTCGCCGATGGACGAGGTCGCAGATTTTCTCCAAGACAGGCACAACCATTTTCCAGAGCTCGAAGAGGTGAGCCTGGCCGTGCGTCGGGATTTCGCGCTCGAACGGCGGGTGCTGTCCGATCAGCTGGCGCGCGTGCTGACGGGCATTGGCGTGAACGTCTCCGGACGACCCAGCGGTTCTGGTACGAGCGTGGTGCGACGCTACGATCCGGCCACGAGCACCCTGGAGATCTCACCCGAGCTCAGCGAAGCGCGGCGCAAGTTCGACCTTGCGCACGTGATCGGCCTGCGTTTGTTGGAGGAGCGCGGTCTGCACGCGGCGATCACGGCCGATTACCGCGCGCGGCATCCCGAGACCGTGAAGCTCATCAAGGTGCACCTGGCGAACTACTTCGCCGGCGCGCTGCTCATGCCGTACGACGACTTCTTCCATGAAGCGCAGCGCACCCGCTACGACGTCGATCGGTTGAGCGACCTGTTCGAGATGAACTACGAGGCGGCCGCGCACCGCATCACGAATTTGAGCGACGCGCGGCGCCGCGGGGTACCGATGCATTTCTTGCGCGTCGACGTGGCGGGCAACATCTCCAAACGCTATTCGGCCACGGGCCTGAGCTTTCCGAGTGGTATCGGCTCCTGCTCCAAGTGGGTCGCGCACACGGCGTTTCTCACGCCCAGCGTGATCTCGAAGCAGTTCAGCGTGCTGCCCGACAATACGGCCTTCTTCTGCTTCGCGAAGATCGCGAGCTTTCCCATCCACGGTTCGCTCGTGAAAGGCACCGTGTATTCGATCGGACTCGGTACTCACGCCGAGGACGCGCATCATCTGGCTTACGCGGACGACCACCCCCGGTGGGCGCCGGACCGCGCTGACAAGATCGCGGTGCCCGCGGGCGTGACTTGCCGTTTCTGCGAGCGCACGGACTGCAATCAGCGCGCCGCACCGAGCTACAAGTTTGCCTTCAGTCCGGACGAGTACGTCAAAAAAGACAACTTCTTCTCACCGATCCTCGAGAGCGAAGCCGGTCGCCCGCGCCGCCTGGAGGTGTGGCGTTCGCCGGAGAGCGACGAAGACGCGGCGCTGCGCCAGCGCGGTGAGTAGTGGTCGGCTCGCGCAGACGCGGTCGCTTCAGACCTGCCAGGTGTTGCCGGCGTTCAGCAGCTGGTTCAGATCGCCGGCGCCGAGTTTCTCGCGGGCCACGCGCTGCTGTTGGCGCAGGGTTTCGTCGTAGGTGGGGCGCGTGACGGCGTACAGCACACCCACGGCTACCGGGTACTCGGGGTAGGGCATGCGCGCGAGCATGTACGCGAGCGTCGCGCTGGTTTCATCGTGCACGATCACGTCGTCGACCGTGGCGCCGTTCTGTCCGAGCGTGACCACCTCGATTGAAAGGTTCTTCGGGTTGATGCAGAGGCCCTTGTCGTGGTTGGCGCCGAACAAGAGCGGCTTGCCGTGCTCCACGCGCAGCTGGCGGTCCGCCTTGTTGTCCTTGTCCGTGAAGGAATCGAAAGCGCCGTCGTTGAACACGTTGCAATTCTGGTAAATCTCGATGAACGCCGTGCCCTTGTGGTGCGCCGCGCGCCGCAGCATGTCTCCGAGGTGCGTGGCCTCCGTGTCGATCGATCGCGCGATGAACGTTCCGCCGCAGCCGATCGCGAAACTTGCCGGGTCCACGGGTTGATCGGCGCTGCCGGAGGGCGTGCTCTTGGTGACTTTGCCGAACTCGCTGGTGGGCGAGTATTGGCCTTTGGTCAGGCCGTAAATACGGTTGTTGAAGAGCAGAACCTTCACGTCGAGGTTACGCCGCAGGCAGTGAAGCAGGTGATTGCCACCGATGCTGAGGCCGTCACCGTCACCGGTGGCGATCCACACGCTGAGATCGGGATTGGCGGCCTTGATGCCCATCGCGACGGCCGGCGCGCGCCCGTGGATGGTGTGGAAGCCGTAGGTCGCCATGTAATAAGGAAAGCGGCTCGAGCAGCCGATGCCGCTGATGAACACCGTCTTTTCGCGCGCGACGCGGAGGTCCGGCATGGTCCGCTGCACCGCTTTCAGAACCGCATAATCGCCGCAGCCGGGGCACCAGCGCACTTCCTGGTCGCTCGCCCAATCTTTGGCGGTAGTTACAGTCGTCATCTCGTTCATCCGTGCGGCCTTAGCCAAATAACCAGGATGAC
>DATHEN010001453.1:0-3118 GCA_035318565.1 Polyangiaceae bacterium | reverse complement strand
CAGAATCTGCTTCGTTCGTACTTCGGGACCGTCTACGAGCTACCCAGCGAAACCGCCGTGGTGCGCGCCTCGCTCGATGGCGAGCTCGTCAAGGACTCGGCGGGTCTTCCGCTGCTGCTGCGGCAGAACTTCGCCATTTTGACGGCCTACAATCCGCGTTCCATGTTGCTCCCGCGTCGTGTCAACGAGGCGCGTCACCAAGTGATGCGCGACTTGCTGATTCTGGGCTGCTACCGGGTCGAGCATTGCGTCGGCTACGACGAGGAGCCGGAAGGGGTTTGGCGCGAGCCAGCGTGGGTCGTACACGGAGTCGATCGCGACGAGGCGATCCAGTACGGGCGCACGTTCCGGCAAAACACCATCGTATATTGCCGCGACGGTCGTCCGGAGCTCGTCGTTACCGATCCCACGTGTGACGAGATCGGCAGAACGTTCAAGGGTAATTGGCGAGTCCGCCAATAGCGCGGCGCGCGCACACGGGGGAAGTTCTGCGAACGAAAGTTTTGAAAGGAATCGTGCGAGATGCGAAGCCAGTTCGACGATGACGATGACGGCAGGCGACCGGACGTAGACAAAGTCGTGGCTCAGGTCTCGCAGATGATGCGCGGCGCCATGAAAAAATGGGTGCCGATAGGCCTCGGCATTCTGCTGCTGCTCGCGCTTTTCAGCGGCACGTACATGGTCGGTCCCGGTGAAAAGGGCGTGGTGCGCACGTTTGGTCGCGAGACGAGCAAGGCGGAGCCCGGCCTGCACTACCGCGTGCCGCTGGTTCAGGAGGTGGACGTGGTCAACGTCGAACAGATTCGCCGTACCGAGGTGGGCGCTCGCGGTGACAAGAAAATGGACACCGAAGCGCAGATGCTGACGGGCGACGCGAACATCGTCGAAGCCCAGATGATCGTGCAATTTCGCGTGCGCGAACCCAGCAAGTATCTGTTCCGCTTGCGAGATCCCGAGGAAACCCTGCGCGCCAGCGCGGAAGTGGCGCTGCGCAGCATGGTGGGCCGTACCGGCATCGACGACGTGATCACCACCGGCCGTGAGAGCATTCAGTCGGAAACGCGCGTCTTTTTGCAGAAGCTGATGGACAACTACAAGAGCGGACTCGAGGTCACGGAAGTCAAGCTGCAGGCGGTCGACGCGCCCGGTGAAGTGCGAGAAGCGTTTCACGACGTGGTGCGCGCGCGTGAAGAGAAAGAGAAGCTCATCAATCAGGCCATGGGCTACCGCGCGGACCTGATTCCCAAGGCGCGCGGTGAGGCGCAGCGCATCGTGCGCGATGCAGAAGCTTACAAAGAGCAGCGCGTGCTGCGCGCCAACGGCGACGCTGCGAAGTTCGAGTCGGTCTACGCCGAATACAGGAAAGCGGAGCGCGTCACGCGCGACCGCATGTACCTGGAGACCATGGAGCGCATCTTGGGCAAGATCGACAAGAAGGTGATCGTGGACAAGGAAGTGGCGCGTGGCGCCTTGTCGGTGTTGCCGCTCGCCGGCGCCGCGGCCCTGGGAGCCGGCAAATGAACGTGCTCAAGATCGTAGTAGCGCTGCTCGCGGTGGCCGCGTTCATCGCGAGCTCTGCGCTGTTCGTGGTGGACGAGACCGAGATGGCCATCGTCACGCAGTTCGGCGAGTACAAGCGCAGCATCAACCTGCCCGGGCTCTATTACAAAACGCCGTTCACGCAGACCGTGATGCGAGTGGAACGCCGCGTTCTGGCCAGCGATACCCCACCCACGGATTTGCTCACCCTGGACAAGAAACGCCTCGTGGCCGATCCGGTGACCCGCTGGCGCGTGGCCGATCCATTGAAGTTCTTCAAGACGGTCCACGACGAGGCAGGCGCGAAAGCGCGGCTCGACGACATCATCAACAGCGAGCTGCGCCGCGAACTCGCGTCCCACGATTTTTCGCAGATCGTCGGCAAAGAACGCGATCCATTGATGCAGAAAGTGGCGGCGAACGCACGCAAGAAGAGCCTCGAGTTCGGCATCGACATCGTAGACGTGCGCATCAAGCGCGCCGACCTGCCCAAAGAGGTTCAAGAGAGCGTCTTTCAACGCATGCGCGCCGAACGCGATCGGGTGGCCAAGCAGTACCGGTCCGAGGGCGAGGAGGAAGCCGCCAAGATTCGTGCAGAAACCGACAAGGAGAAGACGATCATCCTCGCCAAAGCCTACGAAGCCGCAGAAACGCTGCGCGGCACGGGCGACGCGGAGGGCGTGCGCATCTACGCGGGGGCCTACGGCAAAGACCCCGAATTTTATGCTTTCACACGCAGCTTGGCGGCGTACGAGAAGAGCATGGGTGAAGAGTCCAGTCTGGTGCTCTCCACCGGTTCGGAGCTCTTCAAATATCTAGGTGCTCCGAAAAAATAGTGCTCGAGCATAAACGCCTCTATTGACCCGCGAGTGTGTCACGAATGCGGGCGCGGCTATCACGAGCGATCGCGGGCAACTTCTCGAGCGGCATACGCGCGGGTGTGCGGCCGCGAAACACGCTGGATAAACACGTTCTGCAACTTGACAGGTACCCGAGCTCCGACAAGAGTCATTGCATGAGCAAGAAGAATGCATTTCGTGCCGCCAGTGTTTTGGTCACAGCCATGAGCCTGTGCACGTTGCCGGCTCTCGCCCATTCCGGTCTCGCTCCCACTCCCGAGTGCGGCGGGGACAAGGACGGCAAAGAAGTGAAGAAGCCCAAGGGCGGAGACGACGAAAAGCGCCCGACCAATCCGGCAGCCCTGTGTGGCGGCGACAAGGGCGGCAAAGAAGTGAAGAAGCCGAACCCCGGGGACGAGAAGCGTCCCACCAATCCGGCCTGAGCCGGAAGAGCGGGGGATCTAGTTTTCGGGTAGCTTGCGCGGCTTTGCCGTGCAGCCGAGATTGATGACGCCCGGCAGGTTCACGTCGTAGCCGCAAGCGTTCGAGCGCGTCCGGCAGCCCGCTAGTACTACGGTCTGTGCGTCGCCGAACGGCAGCGCCACTTCAGTGGACGGGCAAGCGCGGTCGGGTTTGCCGGGCGCATCCAGCTCCAGGCAACCGGCAGTGTAGCCGTGGTTTTGCGCAAAGAAGCTCACGTCGATGCCGCAGCGCTGTTCCGGCGTGCAGCAGCCCGGCAC
>DATHEN010001452.1:0-4689 GCA_035318565.1 Polyangiaceae bacterium | reverse complement strand
CAGCATTGATGCACGGCGTGGTCCCGAGGTGCGAGCTGGGCGTGCACCAAGCCCCGAACCGCAAAGCGACGCGCCGCACGGTAACGGGCGCAGCCTCATGGGTCGATGGCACAGCTCGTCGGGACGCTTCTAGTACGCGCTCTCGGCCGCTTGGAATGACACGCTGCTCGTACTCGTCCCGCTCCCAAGGCCGCGCTGCGTGGCTTCGGCTATTCTACTCCTTGGCGCCAGCTCCATCTCGCCGGTGTCCACGTCGTCCGTGCGGTGCCATCCAGCACAGGGTTCAAGAATGCTGCAACGGCGCGCATGAGTGTGGTGAGGTCCAGCCACTGGAGCTCGTCGCCTTCGCGAAAAATCGGTGCCGCTCGAAGAAGAGGAACGTAGACGTGCCTCGAGCGCCTGCTTGAAAGCGGCGGCTGTCGCATAGGTATTCACGCGGCTCTCTCACTTTTACGAATCTTGCTCACGTCCTGTTTGCTGATCAGACCGCGGGCGCGCGCCTGGCGAATGCCAGCTTCAATGAACTCGGGCGAGACGTGAGCTGCCACACAGTCGCAAAGAGTCCTGAGCGCATTGGTCACCGGTACAGGTCCGACGTGCGCACGCTCGTGTTTCGGAACATCTGCGTGGTGTACGACCACCCCCTTTGGGACGCGAAGCCGGCGCTTTGCCCAGTGACTCGGGAGGGTGAGGTGGACCTTGTGCGGGAGCGCGTCGGAGATGTCATGCAGCATGAGCGCGGTCTCATGCGAAAAGACACCTGCCCCGTCCGACCACAACCAGATCGTGGTCAGGTCCTCGTGCTCACCCGCGGGGAAGTGAACGATGCGGTAGACGCCGCGGCGGACGCGCGTAACTCGCCCGTTCTTCAGGTACTTGAGAAGGAGCTGAGGAGAGTAACCCGGCCTCAGCCGCCTGTTTCGTCGTGAAATGTCCCTCCTGGGCGACCGCTATCTCGAAGAGGCGGTCCCAGCTCGGGGCGACACGGGCGTCATGGGACACGGCAGAAACGTAACCGCTGGTTTAGTTTTGTGCGATCACGAATATAAACCATTGGTTTAGCTTTGTGACTCCCCTCTAGTGCGCGTGGAAACTGATCTTTCAGCCAACCCGGAGCGCCGAGCGCCCGATACGCGCAGCATGTTGCACCCGTTCGCGCGCGCGCTGCGTTTGCCCCTGCTGCTGTCGCTGATCCTTTTCGCTGGCGGTTGCTCGGCGCTGATGCCGCGGCCCGACTACATGCGCGCCGCGCCGACGCCGCCCGAGCTGCGCGCGTCACCGGGCAAGGCTCTCGTGGTCTTCGTGCGGCGCTCGATCTTTGGGTTTGCTCTGGTGCCCGTCATCATCGACGGCAAAGGGCGCTTCATCGGTGAGATTCCATCGCTATCATGGTTTTCGACTGAGCTCGATCCAGGCGACTACCGCTTCGTAATCTTCCAGGACCATCAGCACGTCATGCGTGCCACACTGAGTCCTGATCGCGTCTATTTCGTCGAGGTCACGATCACGCTCAAGGTCAGCGACTCAGAGACTGGACGTCCAAACCTGATTGCTGTGAACACGCAAGACGAGCGCGCACTTCGGGTTCTGCAGCTTCCGGATCTCGACCACTACGTGCCGAACACACGCTCGGGACAGGCGCACCTGGTCCAATACCCAGACCAGATCAGATCAGTCGACGGCTGCGCGAGGCGCAAGACGAAGAGAAGTCATTCGACGCGAGCGACCGACGCGCCCGCACGCTCCCCGCCCACTACGGCGTGACGCGCACCGTGCGCATGAACGAGCTTTGAACGTCCAACACGCTGGGCGATCGTCGACGCGAAACTGATTTCATCCGATAATCCGAGACACGCCACGTGACTACGCAGACACGGATCTCAGCTTAGCGCCGTGGCCAATTCAACTTCCGTTCGAGAACACTTCAATGACGGTGGCGGCTGTCAGAATGCGCTGGGCGTAACGTTTCAGCTCGGACTCGTCCGCAGTGTCGAGCCGCCGGATGAGCTGCTCATCGACACTGCCGAACTTGGTTCGGAGAAGCTCTACTAACAGGGCGCGCTGGCCTTCGTGCAACCCCTGCTGCCGGCCCTGCTGTAGGCCCAGTTGACGCATTTCTTCGGCGATGGTCATGAGGCTATCCTCGACTTCGGGTAACACCTTGTGGACGACTTGCTGGAAGCGCTGCAAAAGAGCTGGTCGGCGACCATGGAAACATACCTGAACAAGACCATGAGCGCATCTCGGCCGCTTTCAGCGCATTGAAGACTACGCAAAAGGTCGACCCATAGCGGAAAGTGGCGAAGGAAGCGTTCCGTGGCGCGGACGTCTCGCAAGAACAACAGCGCCAACGTCCCGAAGGCGCTGAGCGCACGAGCGCGAATGTCCTCGTCCGTGGTGCGACCGAGGTCATCGACCAGAAATTCGAACCGAGGAGTCAGTCGAGCGAGGTCCGGGATGTCGTGGACAGCTGGGTCCATAATCTCGAAAAACGAAGTACCAGCGGTCCAGCCACCATCGTGGTGGTGCACGAGGATCGGAATGACGGGCGGCAGGCACGTCAGATCAGAAGCATGCGCGCGGCAGCGCTCCCAGATGCGAACCATGTAGCGGAGGAGCTGCAGGGGAACCCAGCGATCCGTCCGGTTGCGAGCATCATGTCCAGCACTGCGTCGCTTGACTCGACTCGGACATATTTCGACCGAGTCTCTAGCAACCCCACGGGCGCGAACGGCCTCTCCGGTGCACCATCGACGCAGTCATGCAGCCTGGACACCTCTTCGTCTCTTTCTGGCACATCACGCTATCCAACTTGCCCGTCGGCTGTTTCGTCCACCGCCGCATCAGCGCCGAACAGGCCCGGGCGCTCATTCAAACGGCGCGCGATGCCGGTACTCTGTCCTGCGTCAGCAAGGCGGATCTTCTGGCGCCCGAGCGCAAACGGGCAGCCGAGCAGCAGGATGAGCTGCTGCAGGTGCTGGCTCAACACTACGGCATAGCCTTGTCGTTCGACGACTTCCTGAGCTCTCTGGACGCGGAAGGCGAGGAAGACGTGGGCCGGCAAGTGACCCGGCCGCTCGACCTCGTCGCGGTGACAGGCTCCGGGCGCCTGATGGTGATCGATTGTCACTACGAATGGCCCGAACAGCGCAAACCTCGTGAGCTCAAGTTCGAGATCGCGCCGGACACCGTGACGTTCCACCTATTCGAGACGATTGAAGTCCAGTCCACCGACACGGCTGCGGGCGACGTGCCTTCCAAGCTGAGCGTCCGTTTCGAAGCGCAAGACGACGGCTGGCTTGTCGTGAGCGTGCCCGAGCTGCCCGGCTGCCACACGCAGGCGCGCAGCATCGAGGAAGGCCACGAGCGGATCCGGGAGGCGATCGCGCTCGTCCTGGACCTGCCCGGCGAGCGTTACGAAGGGGAGCTTGTCTCCGAGCCAGCCTGAGCCGCCAGCGACGTTTAGACCCCTTCGCCGTCGTAATGGCCCGATCGACTGGCCTTTCGCCACGAAACGGTTGGCACTGCTCAGGCGGCTGGCGATGTTACAAAACGTCGGTAGATACAAACAAGTACCGACGTTTCGTAACAGGCCTCCAGCTCGCGGATCCCCTCGTTGTGCAGGCTAGAGCTACTCGCTCAAGTACATGGAAAAGCTTTGTGCCTTCGAGCGCCGCGTGCCGCCACCAAAGGCCAGCCGGGCGCGCGCCCAACAGGGTTCGCGTGACACGTGAACACAGAGCGTTCAGAACTCGTAACGGCCGTGCAGGGATCCAGGGCCGAGGTTGAAGGACACCCCGCTGCTCGCGGTGCGCTCGCGGTAAGCCGTCGCGACGTCCTTCGTCAGGAGCCCGAAAATTCCGTTGAGTAGGCCGACGCCTCCCAGCAGGCCCGCCCAACTTCGTTCATCGTCCGAAATGTCAGGGTCGAACGCCGGCGCCAAACTGACCGCACCCCCCAGCAAGTAGGGGAGCGCGACCACCCAGGGCGCAAGCGGCGCCTCCACTCCGAGTAAATCGCGCTCCATCCGCTCGAGCTCCGTGTCCGAAAGGGGCCTTTGGGCACGCGCGTCCAGGCGCCGCAAGTTCAAGCGCAGGGTGCTCACGGGCGTGCGCCGCGACAGCATGTTCACTCCACGCAAGATGCCAGTTCCGAACGCTCCAAATGCCATTCCTGCGCTGCTGACTCGCGGCACGAGCGGATCGTCCGCAACAGCGACGCCGACCGCGAAAACGCCGGCATTCCAAAACACAACGCTCGTGAGAACGTCGCCACGCACGTCCCGCGACGCGAACAAAGACCCCGCGACGGCCGCAGTCCCGGCGCCGAACCCCGCCGCGCACGTCACCCCCATCGGTCGATCGTCCTCCCAGACCGCGGGCGAAACCGCGATTCCCGCAACTGCGAAAACGCTGGAGATTCCGCCGAATATTTCTCCCAAGTTCTCGCGGCGGACGTATTCCGCGGTGCCGTCCCGAAGAAGGGCGGCTTTGACGCTTCCAGGCTTGCTAGTCGGCTCCGGTTGCGCTCGTGCAATACCCGGCGCCTGCAGCAAAGCAACGGTCAACACAGCCACTCGTGCCACGCCCATCAGCCGCTCCTTAGCAGGCGCTCTGCGCGTTTGACAAAATTTCGCTCTAGGGACAGACGTCTTCTGAATTGCACGCGCAGCCGGGGCCCTTGTGGCAG
>DATHEN010001451.1:0-5253 GCA_035318565.1 Polyangiaceae bacterium | reverse complement strand
GCCGTCAACGCGACCGCCGCCGCCAGCCTCGAGCAACCGTCCGTGACGCGTGCCGACGGCACGCTCAGTGACATCAGCGTGAACGCCGGGCACGTGCGCGTGACGACACCCCGAGGCGATACCGGCTCTGGCTCGATGCATCTCGAGCGCGGCGTCATCGCGTACACCCAGTTCTCACCGCGCTCGCTGCGCGGCACTCTCGCGGCTCGCTTTCCGGACGCGAAGCCGGTTCTGGAAGTTCTGGGCGTACACCTGTCCACACTTCCGAAGATCGCCGCGAGCTTCGTCGATACGTCCAACCTGCACGGGGTCGCCGACCTGTCGCACGATCGCACACCGCGCGGGAGCATCACCGACGTACGCTTACGTGAGGCGCGCACCGACGGACTGACCACTACCGGCCGCTGGCGCAGGGTCGGCGCGACGACACGCGCTGCATTCATGCTCGATTTCGAGGTGGCGCGCCTGGGAGTCAGCGTCGAAAACTCCGAACCCAACATCGCTCCTTTCGTGCAGAGCGACTGGCTCCGGGAGGAGCTCGCTCGCCTGGGTCTTGGCAAGAGTCGATGAACGCGTGGGCTGCTCGCCGGGCAGCCATTAACTCGTTCGCATGAGGAGCCGTTGCTCCGCTGGGCCCTGCCATTCGGTTCTTCGGGTCCGATCGCTTGCGAGACGCGGCGATCCATTCCAAGACTGATAGGTTTCGTGTCGCAAAACGTTCGCTTGCCTGCGCCGAAGTTGAGCGTATTGACTTCGGAGCCGAACCCGCTGCCCCGTGTCGGCGCACGCGCCACGCCGGAGCCGTACTTACCCGGCGAAATCATCGAGAACAAGTACCGCTTGATGCGGCCGCTCGGTGAAGGCGGCATGGGGACGGTCTGGGTGGCGCACAACGTCGTGCTCGACGTGCACGTCGCCATCAAGCTCATCAACATGCGAGATTCCAACTCGCAGCGCAGCAGCGATAGGCTGCTGCAGGAAGCCCGCGCCGCGGCTCGGCTCGGCCATCCCGCAATCGTGCGCGTCTTCGACTTCGGCCGCACACGCCGTGGAGATCCGTTCGTCGTGATGGAGCTCATCCGCGGCGTAACGCTCGCGGATCACGCCGAAAAGGAACAGCGTCTGCCCGCTATCCGCGCGGTTCAGTTGATGCTGCCGATAGCCGACGCTTTGTCCGTCGCACACTCCAAGGGCATCGTGCATCGCGACGTGAAGCCCGAGAACGTGATCCTCGCTTCCGACGAGGCGGGCCGCATTCAACCGAAGCTCCTGGACTTCGGCATCGCCAGCATGGTCGAAACCAGCACCCGGCTGACGCTCGAAGGCACGGTACTAGGGACTCCCGACTACATGTCGCCCGAGCAAGCACGCGGCTCGCACGACATGGACCACCGCAGCGACGTCTGGAGCTTCTCGGTGATGTTGTACGAGCTCCTGACGGGCCACTTGCCCTTCAACGGACGCAACTACAACGCCCTCTTGTATTCGATCGTTCACGAACAACCGAAGCCCATCATGGAGTTCGCCGCCGGCGACAAGCAGCTCTGGCGGGTCGTGGAGCGCGGCCTGCGCAAGGATCCTTCCGACCGCTGGGAGACCATACGCGTGATGGGTGAGGCACTGGCGCTCTGGCTCTACGAACGAGGCGTCCGCGAGGACGTGTGCGCAGCGTCCCTCAAGACGAGCTGGCTCGAGGCCGGACTCACGGGCGTGCGCATCGAAGTCTCTTCGGAAGCGCCCGGTCCGGGGAGCGCGCCGGGGCCGATCGTCACCACGCCGCGGCCTGGACGGCCCGAGCTCGACACCGCGCCGGAGTCCGGATTTTTCGAGCTGCCCAAATCAGCCAGCGCACTTTCGGAGGACTCGGACGATCTCGAAGCTCCGGGGCGCGGAGGCGCTCGCCGCGCTCTTTTGCGCTGGGCCGTGTTCGCCATCGTCGGCCTGATGGGCAGTGCGCTGCTGGTTTGGGTGATCGCGGGTCGCGGTAAAGGAGTGCCGTCGTCGCAAGCCGCGCAGCCCGCAATCCTTCAGAAACCCAGCGCGGCGCAAAACGCCCAAGCTGCCGCTCCTAGCCGCGCCGCGGCAGAGCCGGATGAGCCCGAAGCCGCGCCCACGAAGCCTCGCGCCGCTCCGTCACGCAAAGCGGCGACCGGCGCGGCAGCCAAGTCGAGACGCGCTGAAACGCCCAATTCTAGCCCCGGCGGCGCAGCCCAAAGCCCGGAGCCCAAAGCGCCCGCTTCGAAAGCTGCCCCAGAGTACGACTTCGGTTTCTGAAAACCGCGTTTCGATCGGGTATAACCGAACGAACGATGGACGACTCGCTGATCCCGGGGGAGCTGATCGCAGAACCCGCTGGGCCATGGCGCTCGTACAAGGAGCGAGTATCGGTGCTCGCGCAACGCCTCGTGGAAGCTCAGCGCCCGTTGCGCGTGCTCAACGCCATCAAGTGGCCGGCGGACGTATTCGAGCGCTTTTCGGCTTCGAGCTTCCGCGAGATGCCGCGCGTGGGCCCGCAGGAGTACGAGCGGCTCACGCTCGGCTTCGATCCCCGAGCCAAGGTGGACGAATTCAGAGACATCGAGCTGTCGGTTGCGAGCGAGCTCGGCAGCGGTGACGCGATAGGCCGCATTCTATCGCACTCGGCGCGCGAATACGCGAGCGTCGTCGAAATGCTGAAGGCGCGCGGCACACCGCGATTCTACGAGCTCAGCCGGCAGCTCTACGGTTCGGCGAAAGAGGTGTTCGCCGACGACGTGACGCGGGTTCGCGACGTCGCGCTCGACATGTACGAACTCTTGACGAACCTCGACGACGCCGTGCTCGGTCCGCAGCCGGAGCGCACCATCCCCGCGTCCGAGGTCGTGCATGTCCTGAACGCGCGGCTCAACACCATGTTCGGGGACGGCGTCGTGCGCGTGATCGTGGACGACGGCATCATCGCGGACGCGGCAGCCGGCAGCGACTACGTGAAGATCCGAGACGGCGCGCTCTTCAGTCATCGCGACATCCGCGTGCTCGAGGTGCACGAAGGCTGGGTGCACCTGGCAACGAGCTTGAACGGGCAACAACAACCGGTCGCGCGCTGGCTCGCCAAGGGCCCGCCCCGCACGCTGGCGACTCAGGAGGGCTTGGCCGCGCTTCTGGAGGTCTTGACGCTGACCAGCCACCCGAGCCGCGCGCGCCGCTTGAACGATCGCGTGCTGGCCGTCGACAAAGCCGAGGACGGAGCGAGCTTTTTGGATGTCTTCGAGTGGTTCCGGACCGAGGGCTACACCGAAGAGGTGTGCTTCTGGAATACGCAGCGCATCTTCCGCGGCGGCGTGCTCTCGGGCGGCGCACCGTTCACCAAGGACATCGTGTACACGAAGGGCATCGTGTCGAATTACAACTTCCTGCGCAGCGCCATCGCCGCCGGCAGGCCCGAGCTGATCCGCTGGCTGTTCGTCGGCAAGGTAGCGCTCGAAGACATTCCGGTCCTAGCCGCCCGCAGTCACGAAGGGGTCGTCAGCCCACCGCGCTACATCCCTGACATGTTCAGGGACTTGAATGGCCTGGCCATCTGGCTCGGCATCAGCAGTTTCTGGGGCAGACTGAAGAACCGCGCCGTGCACCGCCACTACGAGCGGCTCTTCGAGACGGGCTAGCGCGCTCTGCCTACTTCTCGCGCTCCACGACGGCGCGCTTCTTTTCCAGGTCCGGCACCACGCGCGCCACACGGCGCCGCACCATACCGCGCACCATCTTCCACAACATTTCGTCGTTCTCGTGGTCGCCGAATAGGCCGAGTGGGATCTGGAAGCCGCCCATGTCCGCGCGGCCGCCGCCGTAGGGCCTGCCAGTAGCGTCTTCGCCGAAGGCGTTGTGCATGAAAGCGGCCGGGTCCACGCTCGGGCTCTTGGTGCGAAGCGAGCCATCCACCCGCTCGTCGACGATGCCGTACACGAGCACGGTGTCGATGTCCTCGCGCCGCAGAATGAAGTCAGCGGCGGTGGGAATGGCGTCGCGATTGACGGCACTCACTCTACCCACGCCCGCGATGGCGAAGTCGCGCACCACTTCGAGATCCCCGAGCGCGCGCCCGATCGCTTCCATGGTCTCGGCCGTGATCGTACGGCGGCCGACCCGGCTCAGCGCTTCCGCGTCGCAAAACGGCTTCAGGTAGGCCGCGGCCCGGAAGTCGGCGGGAGTCGCCAGAGCAAAGTCGTCCGTGTCGGTCTGGATACCGAAGTAGAGGGCCGTTGCCGCGACCGTTTCATCGCGTCCCTCGTTCGTGAAAGGGGTGAGACCGCGTTCGCTGTACTCCGCGTACATGGTGCACGTTGCGCCAACGTCGTGCCGTACGTCCACGAACGGCGCTTTGGGAATGCTCGCCGGGCGGTGATGATCGACCACCGTCAGGAGCTCGAGGCCGGGTGGCAACTGCAGACCCGCTTCCGTAGCGCTGGCGTCGACCAACGAGAGGTATCCGAACTGTTCGAGATCGCTGCCGTCGCTGATGCGCACCATCGTCACGTTGAGCAACTTGATGAGAGCTCGATTTTCCGAGCGCGATACCGGCAGCGAGTGAGCGATCGTTGCGGACACGCCCAGACGCTCGCAGATGCGCTTGTGAGCGAGCGCGCTGCCGATGGCATCCGGATCGGGGTGACCACCGATCAAGATGACGAGCGGCTTGTCCGTTGCGCGCGCGAGCACTCGTTCGAGCTCTTCGCGCTTGTCGCTGCTAGCCATTGTGGTTCTTCTCCTGCACTCCGGGCCAAATGCCCGCTCGAGGGGCTCCGTGGGCCCGGCCGAGGGCGCAAAGCCTTATATCGATAGCCATATCCTGACCAGCGAGCTAGCCGGTGCCAGCTCCACACGACAATCATTTCGCGATCTTGCGTACTCGACCCGAGCGGTCGCCGCCGAGCTTAGCCGAGAGACGACTCGAAAATCTGCTGTTCCCAAAGCGGCTGCCCGAACCCTTCATCGGCGCGGCTCGGCGTGTTCCAGGGGACCCAACTGCACCCCGAACTCGCGCTCCGCGAGCTCGAATGCAGCGGCGACGCGCGGAGCGATCGAAGCGCTCGCCGGAACGAACGCTGGAAAGGGAGTGTAGCGCATGAAGCCACCCAGATCCGAGGCGCCCAGAACGAGCTCGGCGTGCTGCGGCTCATCGCGGTGCGCCCGCCGATATTTGCCGTGTTCCTCCAGCAAAGCGTACGTACCGCTGGCGCTCATGTTCTGCGGCACGAGCGTCCAGGCTCCGCCGGC
>DATHEN010001450.1:0-4815 GCA_035318565.1 Polyangiaceae bacterium | reverse complement strand
GCTACGACCGGACCCGACCGATCCGCCCGTGGCTGTTCGCATTTTGCTTTCGCGTCGCCTCCCACTACCGGCGCAAGGCTGGACGCGAAATACTGCAGGACACCGCGGAGGACGCGGTGGATGGGGCGGACGGGCCGGACGCGCTACTCGACCGCGAACGTAAGCGCCGGCTCGTGCTGCTCGCCCTCGACGCCATCGAGCTCGACCGGCGTGCGGTCTTCGTGCTGCACGAGCTCGACGGCTTCACCTGCGAGGCGATCGCGCAGAGCCTCGCTATCCCACTCGGAACGGTCTACTCGCGGCTCCGGCTGGCTCGCCAGGACTTCGCCGTCAAGGTGCGGCGCCTTCAGGCCATGAAGGTTTTGCCATGAACGAGCTCGATCCCCTCCCCGACGATCTACGGGAACTTTTGGATGCCGAGCGAGAGCTCGATGCGCCCGCGTCCGCTACCCGCGAGCGGCTGCTGAGCCGCCTATCGCCACTGATTGGGGTTCCGCTCGGCGCGCCGCCAGCGGTGGATCCGGGTGCGTCCGGTGGCGGCGCGGCTTCGAGCGCCGCGGAAAGCATCGCGCGGGGAGGCCTGAGCGCGAAGCTGCTGGTGCCGGCCCTCTGCACGTTGCTGGGCGCGGCCGGTGGCGCCGCGACACACGCCTATCTCAGTCGCGCAGCGGAGCCGGCATCGCCGCCTGCCGCACACAGCGTACCGAGAGCTCCTGCAAGCGCTGCACCGGCTGCGAGCGCCCCCGCCCTCGCTTCCGAGCCTGCGCGCGCTCTCGAGCCGGAAACCGCACGGGCACCGAGCGCTCCGAGCGCAGCGCCACGCCCGGAGCCAGCAGCGTCCGGTGCATCGCTGCGTGCGGAGCGGCTGCTCCTCGAAAGCGCTACAGCGGCGCTCATGCGCGGCAACACCGCGTCCGCAATGGTGTCCCTGAAGAAGCACGCACGGCTCTATCCGCGCGGCGCGCTCGCCGAAGAGCGTGAAGTGCTCTGGGTGCGGGCGCTGCGCGCACAGGGCCAGGACAAAGCCGCCGAGGAGCGCGCCAGCCAATTCGAGCGAACGTTCCCGAAGAGCTTGCAGCAAGACGCCGTCCGCAAGCCCAGCGGCTCGCCATGACGCTGCGGATCCCGTCCATCGTCGCGGCGCTTGCGCTTTTTCCCGCCTGCGACGTGACCTCCACCGTGGGTTACAACGACAGCGCGCTGCTCGAGGAGCGCTGTTCGCCGGAGAGCACGCTCGCGCGCTGCAGCAGCGACGCCTGCGCCGTCGCGGAGCTCGGTCCAGCGTTGGTCGGTTCCGGGGCGATCGCCGTGGACGACGAGCACGTGTTCTTCCAGCGCACCCTGACCACGCTCACGAAAATTCCCGTGCTCGGAGGGCAATCGGTGGATTTGGTCAGCGATGTAGACCGGCTCGTGAACGTCGCGCTGGACGCTGACTTCGTTTACTGGATCGAGACGGAGCACGCCGTGCACCGCGTGCCAAAGGCGGGCGGACCAGTTGAGCTGCTCGTGGATCCGCCGGGGCATCCGACTTCCCTCGCCCTGGACGGCACGTCCGTCTACGTGACGCTCACCACTGAAAATCAGCTGCTCGTCGTGCCCAAGCGCGGCGGTGAGCCGAGCTTTTTTCCGGACCAGGCGGCGCCGGTGTCGATCGCCACGGACGCGACGCACGTGTACTGGCTCAATCAGGGTTTGTCCGAAAACAGCGGCCAGCTCATGCGCGCTGCGCTTGGCAACTTGAACGACGTGGAGACCCTGCTCTCGAACCTGGACGCTCCCATCGCGCTCGCTCTCGCGCGAGATGCGATATTTTTTGCCGCAGGGACGCGCGCGTTCAAGCTGGACAAAGCCGGCGGGACTGCGCTCGAGATCCTGGACGGCTTCGACGAGCCCAAAGCGCTCGCCGCATTCGAGGACACACTGTACGTCGCCGGGGGCTGGGGACTCGCACGCGTGAATCCGAGTGCAACGACTCGCCTCCTCGTGCCACCCCGCTCGACTCTCGGCGTGGCGCTCGGGTGTCAGGGTGTGTTCGCGACGGGTTGGTTCATACCGGTGCTCCTGAAGTACGGACGCTAGATATTTCCGCCGTCGCAGAAAAGCGAGCCGCGCCGGCGATTTCGTGATGGCCCACAGCCGCTCGCGGCAAGCCCAATACACGATGAAGCGAGACGTACGCGAACTCCGACCCGTGACGATCCCCGTGTTCGTGGCCCTGACCGCGCTCCTTCAGTGCAGCCCGAGCATCGACGGCGGTCCAGGTTCGAGCGGCGGCAGCGCGGGCGCGAGCGGAGGCGCTGGAGGCACGAAAGCCGGTGCGGCAGGAGCCGCGGGCTCGAGCTCCGGGAGCGGCGGCACCGGCAATTTCGACGCCGGAACGCCGGACAGCGGCGCTCCGGTCGGAACGGGAGGCAGCTCGGGAATTCCGGTTGATCCTTCGTGCAACTTGCCCGGCGCCGCCTTCTGCGACGCGTTCACGGAGGCCTCGCCCGGTGGTCGAGCCGGCGATCTCGACGACGCGCGCTGGGCCATGGCGCGCCTTGGTTTCGGGTGTGCGTACCAGTTCTCCTTCCCCGACACGCCGCTGAACCTGTGCGGCGTCTGGAAAACGGTGGCGCCCGGCGGCGCGGACTCGCAGTTCTGCTTGAACGAAGACAACGAGCCGCGCTGGACCGAGGGCTTCGACGACAACGCCGACTTCAACTACCTGTCAGCGCGCATTCGCCAGCCCTTCGACTTCTCGGGCCGCACGGGCACGATCCAGTGGCAAGCGGACGCCAGGACTTCCGGCAGCCACGGCTGGTGGACGGAAACGTGGATCACGGCGGAGCCGGTGCCGGGCCCCAACCTGCATGACCCCGATCAGCTCGTGACGTCGAAGCAAGCGGTCGGCATCGTGCTGGATCTCAACTGCGGCAAACCCTCGGCCGGAGCCGGAACCGCCGGCTCTGGCTTCGTGGGTGTGTCCCGGATCTTGGTCAGCAATGATTACGACCCGAAGAACACCTACGACCCGTTCAGCGGTCCGAACGCGAACTCGCGCTGCGTGACGACGGAGCAGAACAAGCTCAACACGTTCCAGATCCGCATGAGCGCATCGCGCATCGAAGTGTGGGCGTCGGACGCAGGCAGCAGCACGCTCGAGCGCATCGCCGAGGCGAACGTGAGCTTGGGTTTCAGCCGCGGCTTCGTCCACTTCAGCCACGTGCACTACAACGCGCAGAAGGCGGAAGTCACCACGTTCCAGTCGTACCAGTGGGCGCGCATCGCGTTCGACGGCCCGGCGCTGGCGATTCCACGGGCGTACTCGATACCCGATCCGCTCACGCGCGTGCCGACCTCCTGCAACGGCAACAAGCAGGGCTACCGCATCTCTCGCGGGGTCACGGACGGCGTGGTGTACGACCTCGGCAAGAGCCCGAGCACTCCCGAGACGCTGGTCTTCGCGGGGGTGGATCCGAGCCGCGCCGTTGCCGCGCGCTTGAACTTCAACACCACGTACGTCGCGCCCGGCGATACGATCAGCTACCGCCTCAACGGCAAAACCTGGCAACGCCACAGCATGGCGCCAGGCATGACGAACTGGGCGCGACAGGGTTTCAGCGTGCCGGTGCCGGTGTCGGATCTGATTGCCGGAAACAACAGCGTCGAGTTCGCCACGGACTCGAACCCGGGTTTCGGGGTGCCGAAGAACGGCATGCACATCTCGAACATCGATCTGGAGATCGAGGTTCCCTGAGTGGCGCTCAATCCAACCTATCGCGGCGCGGCGCGACGCGGCTTGACGGTGTGTGCGCTCGCTCTGGCTCCGGTCGCGTGCGGCGGCGAAGGCAGCGTGCCAGATGCTGGCGCGGCGGGCGCCGGGGGCGGCAGCGGCGCCCCGAACGGCGGCGCAGACTCTGGAATGAACGCCGGCGATGCCGCTATTCCGAATGACCCGAGCGCGCTGAAGCGCGAGCTCTCTCCCGCACTGTTGCCCGCCGCCCGAAGGGACGTGAGCAACCGCTACGCGGACGACCCACGCGCCGCGACGTTCGGACAGCGGCTCTTCTACGATCCCGCCTTCGCGGGAAAGTTGCTCGATCTCGACAACGACGGCGGCCCGGACGCCACGGGCTTGCGTGGCGCCTCCGGCAAGGTCTCGTGCGCGAGCTGCCACGAAGCGGAGCACGGGTTCTCCGACACGCGCTCCGCGTTCAAGGAGATCTCGCTCGGCACGGGCTGGACGAACCGGCGCACGCCTTCCTTGCTGGACGTGGGACAGGCAACGCTCGTGATGTGGGGCGGGCGGCACTCCACGCTCCACGCGCAGGTCTTCGGTCCCATCGAGAACCCGCTCGAGATGAACAGCTCGCGGCTCTTCGTCGCCGAGCGCATTGCGGCCGCCTACCGAGGGCAATACGAAGAGCTGTTCGGCGCCGGTACGCTTCAGGCACTCGCGGATGGCAGCCGCTTTCCGCTGCTGACCGCGGCGACCACCGGCTGTCACCTGACGGCGGCGCTCGATCACCCGCGCGCGCAGCCACCGGACCCGCTCTACGAGTGCCATGGAATTCCGGGTGACGGCGCCGAGTACGATTCCATGACTGGCGCCGATCAGGAGCTCGTGACACGCGTCGTCGTCAACGCGGGCAAAGCCATCGCGGCGTTCCAGCGACGACTCGAGTGCGGTCAGAGCCGTTTCGACACCTGGGTGCACGGCGATGCGAACGCGCTCACGGCGGCGGAGCAGCGCGGCTTCGACCTCTTCGTGGGCAAAGGTCGCTGCGTCAGCTGTCACTCGGGTCCCTTCTTCTCGGATCAGAAGTTTCA
>DATHEN010001449.1:0-5266 GCA_035318565.1 Polyangiaceae bacterium | reverse complement strand
GTACTCAGGCTGGAGCGCGCGCGAACGAGCCGGCGGCCCATTACTACGCGGCGCGCTCGGTTTGGTACGTGTGGGGCGGCTGTCGCCCGAGCATCACCGTCGGCCAGCCACCGACGCATGGTTGGCCGTTCTCCACGGAGGGCGCGGATAGCGGCTACCCCGCGCTCCACGTCTTGCATGAAGCGTTACCCGCGGAGCAGGTGCTCGTTGCAATCTGTCCGCGTGACAACGCCGAGCGCGATCCGATTTGCAGCTATGCCGGTGAACGGCGCCTCTGCCGAGAGGAGGGATCGGACGTGCTGCAGTGCCGGTTGAGCGGTGCCGATCGGCACGAGCTGCTGAGAGCGCGGCGTTAAGCAGTGCGGTCAGTGTTGTGCCAAATTTTTGGCGCCAGTGGCACAGCGCACTAGGACGCACCGAATTTCGCCGGCTTTCAAGGGGGTGCCGTGCTGGTACGATCGTTGCTCGGTCTTGGGCAGACGTTCAGGAACGGCGCTTCGTACGTGGATCAACGAGGAATGCAACATGAAGAGGATGATTCGAATTGGGCTATCGGCCGGCGCTCTGCTGAGTTCATTGCTGCCCCTGGCAACGGCGTGCGGAGAGGATGAAGCACGGGAACACGAGCACGAGCACGTCGATTCCGGTTCCAATGACGCGGCCCGGGAGACGTCGACCGATGCGCGCGCAGATGCACCCAATGACGCTCGCGACGACGGAGACTGCGACGAGAATCAGCGCTGGTACAACCAAGCGGGATGCGACGGCGCAGTCCCCGTCTGCGTTCAGTCGATGGACGCTTGTGCTTCGACGTTCTGCGACTGCGAGGGACGAACCATCTCGAGCGGATGTGGTTTCTCGGAAGTGCCGTTCAGCCGTTTTGGCGCGTGCGTGGTCGAAGGCGGCTCAGATTCCGGGGACGCCGGCGCTGACGCGAACGGGGGTTGACCTCATGCCGTCAAGGACTCAAGCAGGCCCAGCCTCGCGCTCGAGCAGCCACGTGTAGTACAGCGCAAACGGCAAAGGCCGCGGCTGCAGCTGCCGTGAGCCGATCACCTTGAAGCCGACACTCTGAAACTCCTGCGCCACGTCTGCCGGCCGAGTCACGTGATGGTCTTCGATGCCCTTGAAGCCGATCGCGCGAAAGCCCACTTCCATGGCGCGATTCACGGCCGGCATGCCGAGCAGAAACAGGCCGCCGGGTGCGAGCGCTCGACGCACTTCGGCGAGTGCCTTCTTGTACTCGTGCAGGTGCTCGAAGACCGAAAACGACACTACCAAGTCGAAGTAGTCGCTCGCGTACGGCAGCGTGTACACACTGCCGCGAACCGGCGTGGCCGTGTGCCCGCGGCTGGCGAGCAGGGACTTCACGGGTTCCGGATCGGCGTCGAGGTCGAGGCCGTGCAATTCTTCGACCGAGGGCGCCAAGGTCAAGAGCACCGCTCCGGCGCCGTAGCCAATTTCGAGCGCGCGCTGGAAGCGCCGCGCGGGCAACAGACGCAGCCCCATGTTGATGCGCTCGCGGAACAGCCGTCCCACCAGCGGCCGCCGGTAAAATTCGATTGGATCCGTGGCGCCGTTTTTCGGCAAGCCACCGATGAGCTCGGGCGTAAGTTCGATCATCGACTGAACCTCAAACGAATTTGATTTTGCGCGCTGCGACCAGGCACATGCGCAGCAGCAGCGCGCCGTCGCGGAAGCGTTGGATGTTCGTGTCCCCGTAGGTGCGGTTCTTGTAGCGCACCGGGATCTCCATGATCTTCAGGTTTAATTTGCGCGCTCCGAAGATCAGGTCGAAATCGCCGAATGGGTCGAAATCGCCGAAGTAGCTGCGGTTTTTGACGATGCGTTCGTAGTCCGTCTTCCAGAGCACTTTGGTGCCGCACAGCGTGTCTTTGAGGGGCTGACCGAGCAAAAACGAGAACAGCTTGGCGAAGAAGGCGTTGCCGAGCTTGTTCAGAAAGCGCATGGCCTCGTCCTCCATCGGATAGACGAGACGGGTGCCGTGGACGTAATCGGTCAGACCGCTCACCATGGCGCGATAAAACTTCGGCAGCTCTTGGGGTGGCACCGTGAGATCTGCGTCCAGAATCATCAAGAGCTCGCCGGTGGCGTTCTGGAAGCCGACGCGCACGGCATCTCCCTTGCCCTTGCCGGGTTGCTTGAAGAGCTTCAGCTCCAGCGGGCCCCGGTACTTCTTGATGAGCTCGGCGATGCGTTCGTACGTGTTGTCCGTGGAGTTACCCTCCACGAACAGAATCTCCGTACTGGAGCCGAGCGCGGGCGTATCTTTCAGAGCGCGCTCGATGTTGCCGGCCTCGTTGCGCGCCGGGATCACGATGCTGACCTTGGGTGCCGGGCGCGGGGCACTGCGCGGGCGCAGTACGTAGATGCGGTAGAGCGTTGCGAGGCCCACGCCCGGTAAGCGCGCGCCGACTCGGTTCAAGGCCGTGGCCACGAGCGGCACGGAGGCCGGCAAAATGATGCGATCCTCGAACTGCAAGGGCTCGAGATCCGCCAGCGCGAACAGGTTCTCGAGGTCGCTCGCGGAGAGCCAGTTCTGTTCGGGCGATGCCTCGGTGAAGCCGAGCCGAGCACCGGCCTGCAGCGGCACCGACCAGAGGAAATTGAAACAGGTCAGATAGATGCGACCAGTGGGCGTCAGCTGTCCGCGCAGTGTCTCCAGGAGTTGCTGGATGTCGGGCACGGCATGCGAGAGGCGATCGCAGATGATGGCGTCGTAACGCTCGTCGGATTGAGTGCGTGCTGCGTCGCCGAGCTCCAGCCGGAGATCCGGATGTTTGCGGCGTGCGGCATCGAGCGCCTCGGGAAGAATGTCGATGCCCTGTTTGTCGCGATTCGGCAGCGCGGCGAGCAATGAGCCGTCGCCTACGCCGGCTTCGAGCACACGGGCATCCGCCGGGATGAGACGCTGCATGGCCGCGATCAGGTCCTGTTGAAGAAAGCGCCGCGCGAAACCAAAGCGCGGAGTCGACTGGACCAGGCGCAGATAGTAGCGGCGCCATTCTGCAGTCAGGTTGATCCGCTCCGCGGCTCGGGCTGTGGCAAGCCCGCGCGCGCCCCCTGCCGCGTTCCCAACAATTTGCATGCCAGCTCTGTAGCGGAAGCGCTGGGTCGCGGCAATGTGGTGGCCCGGGGCCACGGCGTAGTAAGACCCGAGCGACTCGGCTGGACCCAGTTGCCCAAGCCAAAAATCAATGCCGCCCAGCGACTTGGATGACCCCGCACGCATCAACGAGCTTCGCGCGCTCGTCGCCAAGAAGCCTGCGCTCAGAAAGCTCTACGACGAGACTTACGCCAAGTACGCCGCGTGTCTCCGGCGCTGCCCCGCGCAAGGAATTGCGCTGGAGCTCGGCTCTGGAGCCAGCTTCGCGAAGGACCGGATTCCGGAGCTCGTCACGTCCGACGTGATCGCCTACGCCGGGGTCGATCGGGTCGTGGACGCTACCGCGCTGCCGTTCCCGGACGCCAGCTTGCGCGCGGTGTTCATGTCCAACGTGTTCCACCATATTCCGGACGTTGCGGCGTTTCTGCGTGAAGCCGAGCGCTGCTTGCTGCCGGGCGGACGCGTGTTCATCGCGGATCAGCACGTGGGCCCGATCAGCGCTCCCATCCTGCGCTACGCGCATCACGAGCCCTTCGACCCCAGAGCCAAGCGCTGGAGCTTCGCCTCGACGGGCCCCTTGAGCGGCGCAAACGGCGCGCTCGCGTGGATGGTGTTCGAGCGGGACCGCAGCAGCTTCGAGTCGCAGTTTCCCAAGCTCCGCCTCGAACGCTATTCTCCGCACACGCCGTTGCGTTACTGGCTCAGCGGCGGCCTCAAGCGCTGGTCGCTGCTTCCAGACCGAGCATTCGAATCCGCAACCCGTTTGGATGACCTGCTCGTACGAGTTTGGCCGGCGCTCGGCAGCTTCGTGGACATCGAGTTGGTGCGGGATGGCTGAGCTCGTTCGCGCAACCGGCGCGTGCATCAGGTAGCGATGATTGCGCTGGCGAGCTCGTGCGCGATAGCACTGTATTTGCTACCGGTCGCGCTCGTGCTGGCGTGGCAGCGCGCGCGCGGGCGGCCGGCTGCAGCACTGGCTTTTTACGTGCCCGCCGCCCTCGCTGCCGACTTGCTCGGCATACTCGCGTTGTGTCTGTTTCTGCGAGTCGAGCAGGCGGCGGTCGTCTCGCGCGTTTTATGGATCACGGCGGCTCCGCTGTCGTGGTGGCGTGCCAAGCAAGCGCGCGCAGCGAGCACCGAGCGCGTCACATTGTGGGTGCCGCTCGCGGCCGCAGTCGCCGCGGCGCTGCTCAGCGGCTGGTATTCCCACTTCTATTCGATCTGGGATCGCGGCTGGCACATCGGGCTGGTCACGTCCCTGCGCGGGCAGCGCATCCCATTTCAAAATGTCTACCACTACGAAGGATACCTTCGGTATCACTTCAGCGGCGACGTCATCGCCGCGACGCTTCAGAGTCTGTCTCTGAATGTCATCAATTCCGATTTTGCGCTGTCGCTCGCGCACGACGTGATGTTCGCGCTGACGGGGTTCAGTCTGGCGCTGCTCACGGGCGGCGCTCTGCCGGGCGAACGCGCGCGCCTACATCCGGCGCTGCGAGTTCTTGCGACGCTGCTCGGCGTGATGGCGCTGCTCTTGAGTGGGCCGGTCACGCTCATGCGGGACGGACTGGAAAGCACGCTGGCGGGCCACTCGGTGATGAGTTATTTCACCATGAGCTTTCGCCCGCACGTGAGCCTTTCGGGGCTCTTGTTCGTTGGGGTCGGGGCGTGCCTTCTCTCTCGGCTGCGCGCATCGAGCTCGCTCGACACACCCAGCGAGGAACCGAATGCGCTGCCGGCGCTGCTGCTGATCGTTGCTGCGCTCGGCATTGCGGACGAGACGTCTACCGGTCTTATGGGGCTCACGCTGGGAGTCACATGGCTCATCTGGCCGCGCATCCTGGACGAACGGCGCTGGGTCGGGGCGCTCGTGCTGCTGGGCCTCGCTCTGGCGTTTCTCGGCACGAATTACTTGTTCGGCGCCTCGATCTCGCCGGGCATGCCCGTGAGCCGTGCGCGCTGGGTCGAGTGGCGCGCGCCCGGATACACGCTCCTTCCGGAGGCGCTCCGCACCGGCGCTGGGCTCAAGGCGCTGCTCTTCGATCTGATGCCCGTGCCCCTGACGCTGGTCGGTTTGATGCTGATGCGGCACCGTATTCCGGCGCGGGTGCGCGGAGCGCTGATCGGATTTCTGGTGGT
>DATHEN010001448.1:0-4907 GCA_035318565.1 Polyangiaceae bacterium | reverse complement strand
CCGCGCCGGGCCGCGCGAGCTTCGAGCAAGCGCAGCTCGTGGTTGCCCATGACCGCCCGGGCGCCGAGCGCCCGCACTCTGCGCAAAACCGCACGCGTGTTCGGGCCACGCGCCACGAGATCCCCAACGAAATGCAGTTGGTCATCGCCCGTGACGCCCAGTTTTTCGAGCAGCATATCGAGCTCGGCGGCACAGCCGTGCACGTCACCGACGACGATCGTTCTCGACACCGTGCGATCACGCTAATCGCTGGAAACCCCTTGTCAATTCGCTTTCGATCCGGGCCTGCGCGGCGATCGCGCCCGGCGGGCACGCGCAGGCCCACCCACATGGGTGCCGGGTGCCTCGGGTTTCGGAGAAAGCAAAAGGATCACACCCGCTTCTTGCAGTGACGGTCGAACGCGGACTACCGTGAGAGGGCCGGTTTCGTTGAGTGATGGGCCAGTTTTGTCTGGCCGATTCAAAAGTTTGCGGGCTCGCCGGCCCGCCGGAGGAGGCCTCTGAACATGTCGCTTGGTGCCCGTTTCGTCTGTGTCAAGGCGCTCGCCCCCATGCTGGCAGTACTTTTTGTCGCATGCGGCAACGAAGAACAGGTGAAGTACGAGCCCCGCCCCGCGCCGAGCGGGGCCAAAGCGAGTCTCCCGCCGGTGCCCAACGTCAGCCAGAAGCCCGTGAAAAGCGGGGATGCATACACAATCTGGGGCGCGAGCTACTCGCTCCGCAGCCGCGTCCACCGCAAAGAAGTCTTCGGCAAGAAGATCAGTATTACCGGCTACATCACCAAGACGAACCTACCGGACGCCCCCGAGTGCGCCGTCCACCGCACCGGCAAGGCCGATCCGGAAAACTGCCGGCCTCCCATTCCCGCGTTCTGGTTGGCGGACACGAAGGACGCGCCGATCGGCGAGTCGATCAAGGTCATGGGCTTCGCGTCGAACTTTGCCCAGCTCTTCGACGCCATCAACGATTACAAGCGCCACAAGCTCGATGACAAGCCCGAGAAGCTGACGCAAGACGAGCTTTGGGGTGTCTCGATTCCGTTTCCGATTCCGGCAGCGGGCGCAAAAGTGACCGTGACCGGGGACTACAGCACCACGTTCACCAAGTCTTCGACGGGCGCCGAAGCCGACCCGATCATGGGCCTGCTGACGATCGAGAAGATCACGTACCTGGAACTGCCCGCCGAAAAAGCCACGCTGCCGGGCATGGGTAAGTAGTCAGCCCGGAATTCCATTCCGGGTTACTGAGCCGAGGGCACTAGCGCCCGTTTTGCTGGCGCGCGCCGCAGTGCGTGACTACGGTTCCGCCACGTGCGCGTCGCACTGCTCCTCGCGCTCAGCTTCATCCTTTCGGCGTGCGTAAAAGCGCCTGCCAATCGCGACGTCGTCAAGAACGTCGAGCTGACCAGCCAGGACACCGGCGCCGAACCCGAAGTCGTCGATGCGGACGAAGTACTGTCCGGCCTGGCCACGGTAAAGTCTTCCAAGTTCCTGGGGGTGATACCGGGCGTCTTCGAGTACGAGATCTTCGACGAAACCGTGCTCGCGCGTGATCTCGAGCGAGTCGAGCGCTACTACCGCGCGCGCGGTTACTACGAAGCCAAGGTGACCGCGGCCCGCGTGATACGCGACGAGCCGGGGAAGCCGTTCGTGCGCGTGCTGATCCGCGTTCGCGAGGGCTCACCCGTCACCACCAAGAGCGTGCGCATCGCTGGGATCGAACACTTGCCGTTCGACGTGGCAACCAGCGCCCTGCAAGCCCGGAAACTCGAACCCGGGCAGGTGTTCGACGAAAAGGCGTTCGACGACACCAAGAAGGCCATCGTCCAAGCGCTGGCGGACCGCGGCTACGCGTTCGTGAAGGTCACGGGCAAGGCCGACGTGGACGTGGCGCGCCACGAAGCCCAGGTCGCGTTCGACGTGGAGCCCGGCCCGCTCGCTAGCTACGGACCCGTGCGCATCACGGGTCTGCTGGAAATCCCCGAGGATCGGGTGCGCGCCAATCTGCTGATCGAAGAAGGCGAACCCTATTCGCACGCGGACATTCGCGATGCGCGCAGCGCGCTCACCGAACTCGGCGTGTTCGCGAGCGTGGAGGTGCGCCAGGACACGAGCAGGCCCGACACGCGCACCGTACCGGTCCACGTCATAGTGCGTGAGAGCGCGCTGCGCGCCGTGCGTCTCGGCGGCGGCGTGCGCGCCGATAGCATCCGAATCACGAATCACCTGCGCGCCGGCTGGGAAGATCGAAATTTTCTGGGTGGCTTGCGGCAGTTCTCGATCGAAACGCGTCCGGGCGTGACTTACTACCCGGCCAGCTTCACCAGACCCCGCGCGCCCACCCGCTTACTGCTCGAAAATCGCGTGCGCACGGAGCTGCGCCAGCGTGCGTTCGTCGAGGGCCGCACGACGGGTTTCATCGGGGGTGAGTACAACCTCTACCCACTTTTGTACGACCTCACGCCACCGCCGGGCCAACCGGATCCGGATCCCGATCAGCAGCCGATCGTCGGCTACCATGAGGTTCGAGCGCGCACGGGTCTGGAGCGCGCGTTCTTCAATCATCACCTGTACGTGACGCTCTCGTACAACTGGCAGGCCAACTTCGCCTTCATGTACCAGAGCCCGAGCGGTGGGCTACCCCCGGGTCTCGAGGATCCGGTACGCGTATCATTTCCCGAGCTGCTCACGATCGTCGATCTCCGAGACGATCGCATCCACCCGAAGAGCGGTGTTTACGTCAGCAATTCGCTGCAGGTCGCCGGTTACGTCTTTCTCGGCACCGTCTCCGACGTGCGGATAAGGCCCGAGGTAAGGCTCTACCACTCCGTCTTGAGGAAGAAGATCACGCTGGCCACGCGCGCCACTGTCGGCTTGTTATTTCCGGGAGACTACGGCGAAACGCTCGCGCAAGGCGCCAGCGTCGACACGCAATCGAGGCAAGCCGTCGAAGATCAGCACAAGCTCCTATTTCGAGCTTTCTATTCCGGTGGCGACATCTCGAATCGCGGCTACTCGTACCGCGGTGTCGGACCGCACGGTCCAGTCGGATTTCTGGTTCCAACCGGCCTGGATTGCCGTGAGGAACGCAACCTTCCCGGCTGCACTCGGCCCACTGGTGGCCTCACCTTGTGGGAAGCGTCTTTCGAAGTACGCTTCCCCATCAGTGGGCCGCTCACCATGGTGACCTTTGCCGATGCCAGCGACGTTACGCGCAAGCAGGCCAACTTCCGCTTCGACGTGCCGCATTTGTCCGTCGGTCCGGGCATCCGCTACGACACGCCGGTCGGCCCGCTGCGTTTCGATATCGGCTACCGCGTGCCCGGCATGCAGAAGATCGGTGCGCGCGAGCTGCCCGAGAACGAAGGCCAGGCGAACGAGCCGTTCGGTATCAAGTGGCTCGATGTCGCGTTTCACCTGAACTTCGGCGAGGCATTCTGATGCAGAGCCGTGCCGCACGCGGGTTGCGGCTGCTCGGACACGTTCTGGCAGCGCTGGGATTGTCCGCCGTGTTCCTGACCGCAGCGGCGCTCGGCGTCCTCCTGCACATCGACTTGCCAGTGGGGCGCCGCTTCGCGGCCAAGACGCTGGCCGCCTTTTTGAGCAACACGTTTCAGGGCCGGATCGCCATCGGCACGATCGAGCACCTGACGGCGTACTCGGTCACGGCAAAAAACCTCGAAGTGTACGACGTGCACGGCAGGGTCGTGCTCAAGGTCGACGAGCTCCGCGCCAAGGCCAACGTGCCCGACATCTTGCGCGAGGTGCTGCTCGGCGGCGATCGCATCACGATCGTGATCCCGCACGCGCGCGTGGAGCACGCCGATACGTATCTCATTCCCGATTCAAAGACGGCAGAGCCCACCCTGATCGGTGCCTTCACACCGGTCCCCGGCCGTCCTCAAACGGAAGCGGAGCGACTCGCGCCCAAGCGTCAGGTGCGAGTCTGGATGCCGGTGATCGAGATCGGACGCGCCTACGGCCGCGGTAACATCGGCACGTCTCCGACGCTCGAGGCTCAAGTCGCCGGTGTGCGCGGCTCGGTGCTGGTGACGCCGCGCGGCGCGGCGATCGACATTCCCAAGTTCGGCACCGTGATGCGCGGAGTGGGTGGTGTCGACGCGACCGGAACCTCGTCCGTGCACATCCGCGCCCCCGGCCCCATCTGGTGGACGTTCGATGGCTACTTCGGCAGCGTGCCCATCGGCACGTTCCTGCGCGTCGATGGCAAGCAGATGACCATCACCGCAGACATTCCGCGCGCCAAAGCCGCGGAGCTTCGCGCGTTTTTACCGGACTACCCCGTCAACGAAGACATCTCGGCGCACATCGAAGCCGTGGGCGAGCCGCCCGTGTTGCAGACCAGCGCGCGTTTCAGCGTCGGCAACGGCCGCATCACTGCGGGTGGGCCGCTGCGCTTGTCCGGAAACGTGGGGCTCGACCTCGATGTGCAAGGCCGTAACCTGGATTTGCGCGCGATCTGGCCCGAGATCCCCGAAACACACGTGGACGCGGACACCGCGCTCGCGATCTGGAGCAAGGACGGCCAGCTCGTCGTCGACGTGAACGGCACGACCAGCGAGACGCGCGTTGCCGGGCAGGACGTGCCCCCCATCGACGTCACCGGCACGCTGACGGCCGGCCGCTTCGAGGCGAAAGCCACGGTGCACGAGCCGGGCTTGCCCACCAAGGTGTCGTTCACGGTGCAGCCAGGCGGCGTCATCGACTTCGACGCGCGCGCGCGCCGCTTTTCCATTCAACGCGCTCCGCGCTTGCGCCCGCTCACGGACGCGCGGGGCGAGCTCGACGTGCGCGTACAAGGGCGGATCGAAAAGAACCAGCTCGACGCGAAAGTGAACGCCGACGCCTACAATCTCTTGCTCGATCAGCTCCGCCTGCGCACGGGTC
>DATHEN010001447.1:0-3158 GCA_035318565.1 Polyangiaceae bacterium | reverse complement strand
GATCAGACGCGGGGTAACCCCGGGGATGCGCATCAAGAGCGGCACGCGCACCAGACATTCCCAGAGAAACACGGAGTGCACCCAGAAGCCATCGCGCCCGAGCCCCTCACCGTGGTCGGACACGAACAATACGATGCTCTGATCCAGCATCCCGAGTCGTTCCAGCTCGCTCACGAAACGGCCGAACTCAGCGTCGATTGCGCGCGCCACCACCCGGTACCGCCAATTGTACGTGCCCGCTTCCGGCACGCGGTACTTGCGCGCGGCGTCCTGCACATAGCGTTCGTCGAGCTCGCGCCAATTGTGTTGATCGAAGTTGAACAGCCACATCAGCGAGCGCTGCCCGCGCTGTTCCTTCAAGAAACCGAGCGCTTTGTCCACGATCGCCGGGGCAGTCGGGCCATCCGCGCCATAACCCCAGACGTCTGTCTTCGTGGGCGAGTAGTCGGCGATGCTGATGGTTTTCTCGAATTTGAAGCTGGGCCGCAGCTTGGTCAGAAACTCGTTCGCGGACTGGGCAATGAACAGCACACTCGTGAACTCGCTGCGCCGAGCCACGGCGAGCAGGTCGTTCGGATGCTCGACCTGCCACTGGTAGTTGCCGCCCGTCAGACCCGGGAGCGAGCGCAGCGTGTCCGATCCGGGTGCGTACGCGTTCTTGAAGTACAGGGAGCGCTCGGCGAAGCGCGCCACGTTCGGCATGATGGTGGGATCGAGCGCGACGTCGTGGCGCAGCGTGTCCACGTAGTAGATAATCACGTTGAAGTCGCGGCGCTGCCCACGGATCTCGCGGATGCGGTCCGCGAACTCGAGCGGCTCCCGCAGTGGCTCACGCCAGCTGGGCGCGAGACTCGCGTCCTTGATCTTGTAGCGCGTGCGCAAGCGATCGACTCGCGACATGGAGAGCCCACGCCACTCGAACGGATTGGATAACAGTGCTTCGGCCGTGTGCCAGCGCCGGAGCACGCGGCCTGCGTACACTTCTTCCAGCCAGACGTGGCGGAGCGCGTCGTCGAGCCAGGTGCGCACCGGACGAATCAAGAGCACGCCCAGCGAGAACGCCACGATCGTCCCGCCTGCACGGGACAAGAGTTTGTGCGGCAAACCGCAGCGCCCTTCGATCGCCGTCAGAACCGCGTAAAAGGCCGCCAGATCGAGCAGGCCCGCGCACACTTCCAGCGCGGTATGCAGCATCGGATACAGCGAGACGTAGACCGTCAGGTCCACGTACATGAGGACGCCGGAGATCGCCCACGCGACCACGGCGAATGCGCCACCGATGCCCCAGCGCCCTTGCTGCACGCGGCCGAGCACCCAGCGCACGACGAAGGCGGCAACCACTGCGGCGCCCGCGATGCCCAAGATCAGCACGTACGGCCCGAAACGCCCCGCCAGGGAGCGACTGATCATCTCGCCGGAAAACGTGGAGAACGCCGTCGGCGCCCCCGCGACCATGGCCAGGAGCGCGTACAGTCCGAAGCGCGCCGCACGGCTCGCCCGCTCCCCTCGCCGCGCGCTCACCTTCAGAGCGAGCTTTTCGACGAGACGAATGCACAGCCAGACCAGGCCGCTCAGCGCCGCGCCGGAGAACGTGTACAGCGCCAGTGCGCCAACCGCGTGGCGCCACGGCTGGATGTACTGAAAGTCACGTCGGAGCGCGTCCGCCAGCGCAAAGCACCAGGCGGCGAGCACCGCGGAAGCGAGCAGCATCCAGAACTTCTGTCGCTCCTGCTGGTCGTGTCGTGTTGCTGAACCTTTGACCAATGCCTTTTTGCCCGCGGGGCATTACGAGATCCGTAAAGCAGATCCGGGCTTTTTTCCGGAGCGACGCCGGAGCATACACGTTTTTGCGATGAACCAGCCCCTGTCTCGTCGAGTTCGGGTCGATAGTGGTCTCGAGCTGCACGTCTTGGAATGGGGCAGCCAACGCCCCGAGCTCGAGCGCACCGTGGTGCTGGTACACGGCTTCCTCGACCTGGCGTGGGGTTGGGAGGAGCTCGTGCGCGCGGGGCTCGCGGAGCGCTTTCACGTGGTCGCGTTCGATCAGCGCGGGCACGGCGACAGCGATCGCATCGGCCCTGGCGGCTACTATCACTTCATGGACTATGTGGCCGATCTGGCCTCGCTGATCCGAGAGCTAGGCCGGAGCCGTGTGTCCCTGGTTGGACACTCGATGGGCGGCAACGTCGTGAGCTACTACGCCGGAGCGTTTCCGGAGCGCATCGAGCGGCTGGCCCTGCTCGAGGGCGTCGGTCCACCCGAGGACACCACGGGCCTACCCGAGCGCGCGCGACACTGGATCGAAGCTTGGCGCGCAGCGCGCGACAAACCCATGCGAACGTACCCGGACGTGGCCTCCGCTGCTCGCCGCCTCGAAAAGCAGGACCCCAAGCTCGGCCCCGAGCTGGCTCTGCGCCTGGCAGAGCTCGGCACGCGGGAGCTGCCGGACGGCCGCCGCGTCTTCAAACACGACCCCCTGCACCTCACGCGCGGGCCGTATCCGTTCCGCAGTGACTTCGCGCGCACGTTTTGGGAGCGCATTGCATGTCCCGTGCTGCTGGTCGAAGGCAGCGATTCGCCATTTCGTTTTCTCGCCGGCCGAGAGGAACGCATGGCTGCCTTCCGCGATACGGACATCCGCGTCATTGCCGGCGCGGGCCACATGATCCAGCGGCATGCTCCTGTGGAGCTCTGCCAGATGCTCTGCCAGTTCCTGGGTTGAGCCGTGCGCAGGGCTGCCCTGCGGTGCTAGGCTGAATCGGCTGTACCCGCATGCACGAATCCTATCTGAGCCAGCGTCCGACCCCGGCTCGGGAGCCCTCCTTCAAGTGGTCTTCCGCGCAGCTCGGCATGGCCATTTTCATGGGTTCCTTGAGCGTGCTGTTCGCGGCCAGTCTGATCGGCTTCGCGCTCGCCCGTCACTACAGTGACGTTTGGCGCACGCCCGACATGCCCGCCCTCCCCACTGGGCTGTTCGGGAGCACCGCGCTCATCGCCGCGCTGAGCACTGCGGCGCAGTACGCGTTGAATTGCGCGCGTCAGAATCGCTTCGAGTCGCTGCTGCGGGCGCTCACGCTCACCTTCGTGCTGGCGTTCGCGTTTCTGGTCGGCCAGTGCATGAACTGGATGCACATGCTGCAGGGCTTCGCCCCCGGCAC
>DATHEN010001446.1:0-4696 GCA_035318565.1 Polyangiaceae bacterium | reverse complement strand
CCCGGCGACGCTCAACAGCAAGGCGCGCCGGCGTTTGCGGGCCTTGTCGCCTTCCGGATCGCCCGTGCGGCCCCAAGAGGCCTGCGTGGAGCCGGTGCGGGGCGGAAAAACTTCCGAGTTTACGGTTGGTGCTGGATTCCCCTGCACCTCCGTCTGGCTCGATCTGCCGATTGCCGGCTGGCTCGTCAGCAGGGTGCCCGACGAGTTCTCGCTTCCACTGAGGCGCGGCTGTCCCACGCTCACCTCGGTGCTGTTGAGAACACGCCGCGCCCGATCCGCGTGGATGCGCGCCGAAGGCGGTGCGAACGCCGCCAAGGCTTGCGCGAGATCCGCGACGGTAGGCCAGCGTTGCGTGCGATCTTTGGCCAGGCAGCGCAGCAGGATTTGCTCGACCGCGGCCGGTACGTCATTGCGGAATTCGGCGAGCGAGGGCGGTGTATCGTGCAGCAGGGCCGCGCAGAGCTGGGGAACGCTCTCTGCCATGTATGGCGGTCGGCCCGCGAGCATCTCGAACAAGATCGTGCCGAGCGCCCAGATGTCCGTGCGCGAGTCCACGTCTCGCGCCGACTTCATCTGTTCCGGGGACATGTACAGTGGGGAACCGATCAGCGACGAAGTGCGCGTGAGGGAAAGATCGTTGATCGAGCCGCCTATCACCGACTTGGAAATACCGAAGTCGAGCACCTTGATGACACGCAGTCCGTCACTGCGGCGGGTGACGAACAAATTGGCCGGCTTCAAATCGCGGTGCACGATGCCTGCGGCGTGCGCTTCGGCCACGGCCTCTACCGCTTGCAGCAAGAACTCGAGTGCCTCGTGCACCGGCAGCATGCCACGCGTGCGGAGCTCCTCGGCCAGATCGTGGCCGTCGAGGTACTCCATGACCATGTACGGCGCGACGCCATCCAGCGTGCCGACGTCCAGGATACGCGCGACGTGCTCGCTGCGTATCTTCACCGCGGCGCGCGCCTCACGCCGAAACCGCTCAGCGGCGTCGCTGCGCTCGGCGATCTCCGGAAGCAGGAATTTTACCGCGACGCGCTGCTCGAGCTCTTGATGCCAGGCGGCAACGACGACACCCATGCCGCCGCTGCCGAGAATGCGCTCGACCAGATACTTACCCGCGAGCACATCGCCTGCTTTTACCGGCGTCTCGGCCATAGTTGCGGTAATCTACCGGAATTTACGCGGGGCGCCGCCTTTAATCGTCAGCAGTTCGAAAAGCGAACCGCCTTACACCGGCGACGATGTCAGGGCTTCAGCGCCGAAAACACGCTCGCGCGAGAGCGCGAGTGACCTGCCGTGCGCTCGGCGAGCGGGTGTGCGTGCGGGCCCTATCAGAAATTACCGCCGCAAACAAGCCGACCGTCAGGTCAAACGGGCGCTGTCCGTGCAGTCGGACACACCGAGAGCTCAGTGGCCGCGCGACCCCAATTCAGATGCGCGGCCGGACTGCTCGTAGTGCCCCCGTCCCGGGCCTCCCCCCTGCTTCCCCTCGGCGGTCTTCCGAGCCGCGCGGGGGTTGCAAAAGACATGTCCCGGAAACAAGCCAGAAAGTTTCCGGGCGCGAGCGTAGGGTTGTGCAGACGATGCGCCAATCGCAAGCTCAGCAGTCGATGGACTTCGAGGGCTACGACCCGGAAAACGGGCCCTTTTACGACGAGATGTTCGAGAGTCCGGCCAAGCCGCGCTCGGGAGTCGAGCCACTCGTCAGCACCATCAACGGCTTCGGAGCGGGAGTGTTGGCTTCACGTCAGGCAGCCGCGGAGCGCGCCCTCTTGAACATGGGGATCACGTTCACGCTCAACGGCGATCAGAGCAACAGCGAGCGGATTTTTCCGTTCGACATCATCCCGCGTATCATCGCGCGCAGCGAGTGGGAGCGCATCGAAACGGGCCTGGTTCAGCGCATCACGGCGCTCAATCTCTTCCTTTCGGACATCTATGCGGATCAACGCATCGTCAAAGACGGCGTGGTCCCGGAATACCTGATTCGCTCCTGTCCCGAGTTCCGCGAACAGCTGCGCGGGTTTCGCCCGCCCCACGGCATCTATTGCCACATCACCGGGACCGACCTGGTGCGGGACAAGAGCGGCGAGTTTTTCGTGCTCGAGGACAACGCGCGCTGCCCGTCCGGGGTCAGCTACGTGCTCGAGAACCGGCAGATCCTCAAGCGCACCTTTCCGCGGGTATTCGAGCGCATGTCCATCTGCCCCGTCGACGACTACGGCGTACGCCTGCTCGAGATGCTGCGCTACCTCGCCGAACACGAGGAGAACCCGCGGGTCGTCGTTCTGACCCCCGGCCGCCACAACAGCGCGTACTACGAGCATGCGTTCCTGGCGCAACAGATGGGTGTCGAGCTCGTCGAACCGCAGGACCTGGTGGTACGCGATGGCTACGTGCAAATGCGCACGACGGCCGGTCTGAAACGGGTCGACGTCATCTACCGGCGCGTCAGCGACGACTACCTGGATCCCGAGATGTTCAAAGCGGACTCGCTGTTGGGCATTCCCGGCGTGATGCGAGTTTACCTGGACGGCAAGGTCGCGCTCGCGAACGCGCCGGGCACCGGCGTTGCGGACGACAAAGCGATTTACGCGTACGCCGAGCGCATCATCCGCTACTACCTGAACGAAGAACCGATTCTGCGAAACGTGCCCACCTACGTGTGCGCAGAGCGAGAGTCGCTCGACTACGTGCTCGAGCACATCCACGAGCTGGTGGTAAAAGCCACGGACGGCGCTGGCGGCTACGGCATGCTGATCGGGCCCCACTCCTCGCGGGAGACGCAGAGCGAATTCAAGGAACGCTTGAAGAAGAACCCGCGCGGCTACATCGCGCAGCCCACGCTGTGCCTTTCGCGCGTGCCCACCATCGTGGAGGGCGGCATCGAAAGCCGTCACGTCGATCTCCGGCCGTACGCACTCTACGGCAAGCAAATCTACGTGCAGCCCGGCGGGCTCACGCGAGTCGCGCTGCGCAAGGGCTCGCTCGTCGTCAATTCATCGCAGGGTGGCGGAAGCAAGGATACGTGGGTTCTAGCCGAATGAAGATCGCCGAGCTCTGTTCGCGAGCAGCCGGACCATGCTGAGCCGGGTCGCCGAAGCCGTCTATTGGATGAGCCGCTACGTCGAACGCGCCGAGAACGTCGCGCGCTTCGTCGATGTGAACTTGCACCTGATGCTCGACTTGCCGTCCGGACAGCGCCCGAACTGGGAGTCCCTGGTGCTGACCACGGGCGACCATCGCTGGTTCATCGAGCGCTACGGGGACGCGACGCCGGAAGCCGTAACCCGGTTCTTGACGTTCGACGCCGAATACCCGAACTCGATCCTCTCCAGCGTCAGCCGTGCGCGCGAGAACGCCCGCACCATCCGCGAGATCATTTCGCGGGAAATGTGGCAGCAGCTCAACGAGTTTTACTGGATGGTCATGGGGGCGAAGGACGGCGCCGGCTACCCGGGTGAAATGTCCGAGTTTTACGGCAAGGTGAAGCTCTCGGGGATTTACTTCGAGGGCGTGACCAACGCCACGCTGTCGCGCGGGGACGCCTGGCACTTCGCCAACCTCGGGCGAATGCTCGAACGCGCCGACAAGACTTCGCGCATCGTAGACGTGAAGTACTTCACGCTCCTGCCCACCGTACGCGACGTGGGAACCACGCTCGATCAGCTCGGCTGGGCAGCGCTCCTCAATTCGGCGAGCGCTCTGCAGATGTACAGGCAGATGCACCAAGTAACGACGCCGGCTCAAGTCGCTCAATTTTTGCTGCTGGACCGGGATTTCCCGCGTTCGATTCACCGCTGCGTGATCGACGCGCAGGCCTCTCTGCACGCACTCACGGGGACGCCCATGGGCAGCCACCGCCTCGAAGGCGAGCGCATGCTGGGAGAGCTGCGGGCGCGCCTCGACTACGCGCGCATTCAGCAGATCATGGAAACCGGGCTTCACGAGTACCTCGATGGCCTGCAAGTTTCACTGAACGAAATCGGCTCGACACTCGCGCGAATGTTCTTCCACGCTGAAGTCTGAGCACCCGGACCTTCGGAGACACACCATGACGATCCGCGTCGCTCTCACCCACACCACTCGTTACGATTACGACCGGCCAGCCAGCCTTTCTCCGCAAGTGGTGCGGCTGCGCCCGGCGCCGCACAATCGCACGCCCGTTCACGAGTATTCGCTCAGGCTCGAGCCCGGCAAACACTTCTTGAATTGGCTTCAGGATTCACACGGCAACCACGTCGCGCGCGTGGTCATTCCGGACAGGACCCCGGTTTTCCAGGTCAGCGTCGATCTGATCGTGGATCTGGTGTCGTACGACCCGTTCGACTTTTTCGTCGAACCGTACGCCGAGAAATATCCGTTCGAGTATCCAAGCGCGCAGCGCGCAGAAATTGGGCTTTATCTCGAGCGCGATCCGGTCACGCCGCTGCTCGCCGAGTTCATCGAAACCTGCGACCGCAAGCAGAAGAGCATCGTAGATTTCCTGGTCGAGGTGAATCGCCGGGTCAGCGAGCGCGTCGACTACGTGATCCGCATGGAGCCTGGCGTACGCACGCCGGAACAGACCCTCGAGATCGGCGCGGGCTCGTGCCGAGACTCGGCTTGGCTGCTCGTGCAGGTGCTCCGGCATCTGGGCATCGCTGCGCGCTTCGTCTCCGGGTATTTGATTCAGCTCGTGCCCGATGTG
>DATHEN010001445.1:0-2293 GCA_035318565.1 Polyangiaceae bacterium | reverse complement strand
CTCAAGGACAACGCGAGCATCCGTCACGTTCGCGTGCAGGGCCACACGGACACCAAAGGCACGCAAGCCTTCAACAAGCGTTTGAGCCACAAGCGCGCACAGGCCGCGGTCGCGTGGCTCCTGGCGCACGGCATCGCGCGGGATCGCTTGAGCGCCGAAGGCTTCGGTGAGGAGCGGCCCATCGAAACCAACGATACCGAAGGCGGACGCACGGCGAATCGGCGCGTGGAGTTTCACATCGAAAGTGCAGGCGGCACTGCTGACGGTGATTGAGTGCGACGGGCAGCCTGGTTCGTCACCTGGCTCTCGATAACGCTTGCGGCCTGTCAGAGGCGTGAAGAGCCCGATCGCGGTTCGGGCGGCGCCGCCGGCGTCGAGAAGTCCGCGCTCGCCTACGCGCGAACGGGCGCTGCTGCCGAGCTGGACCGCGCTCTCGAGCTGTCGCTCCAGAAGCCGCAGCAGAGCGTCGCCGGTCAGACCTTTGCTGCCATTCTATCGCGCTGCGATGCCTTCTACGGCGACACCCGCCGGCAGGAGCTCGTCGAGAGAGCGTTGCTGCGCCACGCCCAGCCCTCTCTGATCGAGCCGCTCGCAAAGCTGCTCGAGCCGAGTTTTGCGAGCGCGCGTGCGGCTAGCAGCAGCGCGGATCTGAAGCGGCGCGAGTGCGAGTTATTTCGTCAGTCCCTGGCGATCGAGATCCTGGGAGTGATCGCCGCTCCACGCGGAGTGGAGCCGCTGCTCGAGGTTTTGCTCGATCCGTCGAAGGAGGAGCTCCAGGCGCTGGCTGCGCTGGCTCTGCTTCGCAGCGGCGTGCCGGCGGAGAGCCGCGCCCTGAAGCTGCTTGCGACCCCAGACAAGCAGCTGCCGGCGCTCGTGTCGCTGCTCGGCCAAATGCGTACGCCGCGCGCGTGTCAGGCCCTGCTCGCCGCGCTCGCCTCGGCGAAGACGCTCGAGCTTCGCGCTGAATTGGCGGTCGAGGTCGTTCGTTGTGGATCGCCTGCGTCGCTGGAGGCGTATCAAAAGGCATACGCGAGTATCCCCAGGACTACGCGCATCGGGGTCGGGGTGCCGGCGCACGAAGCGCTCGCGGAAGCCGCAGTCGGGGCCTTCGATGCGAGCCTCGTGCCCTGGCTGCTGGAACAAAGCCGCGCCAGCCCCGCTGCTGCGGGCGGCCAGGGCTACCAGCAAAGCAGTGAGCTGCTAGCCGCGGTTCGCTTGATGACTCCAGAGCAACTGCGCAAGGTGACCGAAGTCGTCCGGCGCCGTCGTGTGCGCCAGGAACAGGAGGCCTTCGAGTATTGCGCCGCGCAGCTCCTCGCCTGTGAACGAAGGCTTTCGTGTTACGTCGTGGCGCTCAGCGAAGCCTCGAACCAGAGCGGCACCGAGCAGATTCGCGGCATCAAAGCCGCGGTCATGCTCGGCGTGTTCGGCAATGAAAGCGCGCGTGACGCCCTGCTGCTCCGTTATCCGCGCATCCGAAGCCCCGTCATTCGTTTCTGGGCTGCTCAGGCCATCGGACACTTGACCCGCAAACCCGCAGAGAAGTCGCTGCAAACACTCGCCGAGCTCGTCCGCGCTGCAAACGACGCCGGCGCGCCACACGATCTCGCGCTCGAACAGATGCTGTGGCGCCTGCGGCTCCGGCAGGGCGCTCCTCGCTAGCCGGAATGGGAATCGGAATGCGTCCGGCTGCCGCTGCGTGACCCGTCGCTGAGACCGTAGAGTGCCTGTCCGAGCACCTGCAGCAGCTCGAAGCCCAAGGGCTCGAGCGCTGAAGCACCGCTCGGCTTCAAGACCACGGCTCCGACGATCAGGCTGTCCGTGGAGTGCGGCAAGATCAGGAGCTCCACGCGCAAGCCATTGAACTCGGTATTGGTGGCGGCGGTGCGCGCCATGCCGCTCAGAACCGCCGTGGCGGCGGCCGTGGTGGAGAAGAAATCACCCGCTCGCTGCGCGTGCTCGGCCATCTGCGTGATGCGTTCGGACAGGGTGCTGGGCGGGGGCTCGTTCACCGGTTGCTGCGCGACGAGTTCGAAATGCGGCGCCGTCCCCAGGTACAGATACCCACCGCCGGCTCCCGACTGCTCGACGGCGATACGCAGAGCCGCCGCGGCGCGCTCGGCGCCCTCCTTGGTGTCCAGGATATTGCGGGCCGCGCTCAAGTACGAATCGCTGCGCGCGGGGCGAAGCGAAACGGCAGACGGACGTTGCCCGAGCGCCCGGTGAGCCGCGCTCTCCGTGCGCTTGAACTTGGCGATCAGCGCAGGGTTTTCGGTGTTGCGCGCGCACACCT
>DATHEN010001444.1:0-5280 GCA_035318565.1 Polyangiaceae bacterium | reverse complement strand
CCGCGCATGCTCCTGCCCAGCGCACGCGTCATAGCGGCGGTGGCGGAACGTTGAGGCCGAAGCGCTGGAAGACCTGCTGCAGGAGCTCTTCCTGTCGCCCGAGCGCGGTAACGAGCGCGCGGATCCGCTCTCTACCGGCGGTGTTGTCGGATTGGATCTCGTTATCGAAAGGCGGCTGTAGCGCGTTCGCCAGGCTCAGGCTCTGATCGATCTGCGTGTCGAGCTCCGTTGCTAGCGCGGCGTCCTTCTCGCGCACCACGGCTCGCACCGAGGTTCCGCTGACACGCGTGCCGTCGAGCCGTGTGTAGTTACCCGTCCAGACGTTCTTCACGCCCTGGATGTCCTGAACCATGTCGCGGTGCGTGTTGTCGCTGAAGCAGGAGTGTTCGTCTTCCTGATCGCCCGAGTCGAGCGCGGTCTGCAGGCGCTCACCGCCCGTTTCGAATCCGCTCAGCACGATCATGCCGGTCAGGATGCGGCGCAGTGCCTCGTCCGCCGCTGCCGCCTCGAGCTCGCTGCGATAGTTACCGCTCGTGCCCGGCGCCCAGGCTTCCACCAGGCCGGTCAGGTGCGTGACAAGCAGGGACGACACCGTCGTCAGGTAAGCGCCGCGCCGATCCGCGTTCGCTCGCGCGCCGCCGGCCACGTAGTCCGTGTAAGGGCGATTGCCGGGCCCCGTGTCGCTCTGGTCTTGTCCCCAGAGCAAGAACTCGACAGCGTGAAAGCCGGTGGCGATGTTCTCTTCGCCGCCGGCCTCGTTGAGATCCATGAGCGACTCGGCGCTGATGGTCTTCGTGGGGTCGTGGATGATGCTGTCGTCGCTGGCCGCGCCCGTGACGTAGTCGATGTACGCTTCGTCGAGCGGCCACGCATTGATCAGGCCTTCGGGTCCGTCCACCTGATTGTCGATGGGTCCGTCGTAAAAGCGGTACACCTCGGTTTGCAGGTACGGTTCGCGGGCCGCCAGCCAGGCGTTGCGCGCTTGATCGAGCGACGCTTGCGAGGGAGCCGCTACGAAGGCTTTGCAGAGCCGATCGAGCTCCTCGACCTCGGCCAGCGAGTCGGCGTAGCTCGCGTGCACGATATTCGCGTAGGTTCGCGTCGCGGCGCCACGGTCCGCGCCGGCTTTTTCATCCGTGTCGTCACCGCCGCAAGCTACGAGCAGAAGCGCCGGAACGATCGCGGCGCTGAAACGCAGACTCAACTTCATGCTTTCTCCATTTAGTCCTCTACGACCCCTGGCCGGTGCTGCCTCGCTGGCCCACCGACACGAGGTACTGCAAGATCATGCGCTCTTCTTCGGCGCTGAGACGCGCGCGCTCTCGCATCTCGCCGAGCTCGGTCCGCCACTTGTCCGCCCCGTAGCGCGCAGGCTCGTAGAGCTGGTGGCAATCCGCGCAGCGGCCCGCGTACAGCTTGCGCCCGTGTTCGAGCGTCGCGAGCGTGGCGTCGGGGAACTGTTTGGAAATGCGCGTGGCGTCGAGCGGGGTGGGCTCGGGCAGCGCGCCGGCTCCGCACGCGCTGGCGAGCACCGCCAGGAGCAGCGCCAGTCGTCTCGTCACAGGTGAACCCCTATCAAGGTGCGCACCCAGAGCTTGCCCCAGGCATCTCCGACCACGGCTTCGTCCGTAAGTCCGTCCATGCGTGCGTAGGCGCCCAGGCTCAGGAAGTACTCGGCGGACTGCACCATGAAGGTCGGTCCGAGATAGTGGCGCGCCGTAGAGCCGCTCGGCGTCTCCGTGTTCACGCCGGGCAGACCGGCTGGCTGCGAGGCGTCATCGTCATCGAAGCGCCCGCGCAGCCAGTACTCTGCGCCCAGCGAAAATTTCGGGCTTATCTCGTAACTGACGCCGGCGGTGGGGTTGTAGATGAAACGCCAATCCCCGGTTTGAAAGTAGTACTCCTGCTCGACCCACAGATTGACGCCGAAGTTCCAGGCGCCCATCCGGCGCTGCAGCAGGATCTTCTCCTCGAACTCGAACTCGTCGTGAAACTCGGCGACCTCGCCGTACAGCCCCACCTCTATGGGCCACACGGCGCGCTCGGACAGCTCGTAACGCAGGCGCTGTTTGAGGCCCTGGAACTGCAGATAGGGTGACGTGGCGCTGGCAGCCTGCCGAAACACGAAATAGAAGCCGAGCTCGAGTCGATCGGTCAGGCCGTACTCGAGCTCCGTCTGCAGCACCGAGCGCAGGCTGGTGACAGCTTCGGTTCCAGCAGCCTCTTCGCGCGCGACGCGTACCGGGGTGAGATCGACGTACTGTTCGACCTCCAGCGTACCCTGTGGCAGCGTCTGAACGGGATACGTGAACGGGAGCGGGCGCGGCGTTGCGCGCGCGCTCGGCGCCAGCAACGCCGCACAAACGGCAGCAGCTCCGGACGCGACGAGGCAGCTCTTACGAAAGGAAGTGGGCGCGGGCTTGCTCAGGGCAGCCTCGCGCTGATATTGAAAGTCGCTTTCATTAGCCGAGGTGCTTGAGGTATCGCCTCGGCCGATGCTCGTCAACTGAAGACGAGATTCGCCGGAGTTTGCTCATCGGCCCGTGGACCGGCATGCGGGCGCCGTGGCGCGACGTGGAAAGTGGGATTCGCCGCGCGGCTACTTCTTCGAGGGCTTCTCCTCGTCGTCCGAGCCGATACCGGCGAGGTTCTTGGCGAGCTGTTTCTTGTCCTCGAGCTGCATCAAGCGCGCGATCTGGACGCGCTGAGCTTGGGGCGACCCAGCGCCATGCGCCGACTCCGTGAGGTAGCCGACCGCGTTTCTACCCATGGTCATGTTCTCGATGAGCCGCAGCATGCGCCGGCGGCTGTCTACCGAAACACCGGGTCGTGCTTTCAGATACTTGCGGAGAATCGGGCCCGTCACCTCGCTCTCGAACTCCTTGTCCGAAGGCAACGTGACCACGATGCCGCCGGCGAGATCCTGCGCGAGGCGCGCGATCTCGTATGGAAAGCGGGTGACGTTGTGTTTGCACACGTTGGCGAGCATCTCGTCGTTCTGGTAATTGCCCGCCGCGGTCGGCTTCGATTCGTGAGAAGAGGCGATGCCCGCGCCGTAGATGGTTTCGTTCAGGTGCGCCATTTCCACGAGCTTGTCGCGGATGTGGGAAGCCTTGGCCACGCCGTTGTAGTCGGCGATGGTGGCCGCGGCGCCGATCAGCACGTCTCCCACGCCGGTTTTGCACACGTAGCTGCGGCGGTGATAGGCCGTGAAGCGCTCCACGAGTGGGGCCGCGAAGTCGTACTCGCCGTCCATGAAAACGTGAGAGTAGGGGACGAACACGTCATCGAGCACGATGATCGCCTCTTGTCCCGAAAACTGGGCGTTGCCCTGGTCGATCTCGCTGCCTTCGAGCGCGCGCGTGTCGCAGCTCTGCCGCCCGTAGATGTACGAGAGCCCGGGCGCGTCCACCGGCAGCGCGGCGGTCACCGCGTAGCTTCCGTCTTTCGACCCCAGGCGCAGCGTCGGCATCACGATCAGCCAGTGTGAGTTCAAGCAGCCCGTCTGGTGCATCTTGGCGCCGCGCAGCACCACGCCGTCCGGGCGCCGTTCCACGATGTGCACGAACAAATCCGGATCTTCTTGCTCCGAAGGCCCCTTGCTGCGGTCCCCTTTGGGGTCCGTCATGGCGCCGCCGATCACGAAGTTTTCCTCCTGCATGTGGCGCACGAAAGCCTTGAAGCGTTGGTGGTACTCGGTGCCGTTGGTCTGATCGATGTCGTACGTGACCGAGAACACGGAGTTGATCGCGTCCATACCCACACAGCGCTGAAAGCAGGTGCCGGTGCGCTGCCCGAGCTTGCGCTGCATGCGGTTCTGGTTGACGACGTCGTCGACGCTCTCGGTGACCTGGAGAAAGCGATTGACGCGCTTGCCCGTGAGGCTCGACTGCGCCGTGGCGACGTCCGGCTCTTCTTCAGCCAGGCGATAGGTCTCCGCAACGGCGTTGATCGACGGTCGGATGACCGGATGATCCACGGGCTCTGCCACGAGCTCGCCGAACAGGTACACCTTCAGTTTACGGTTCCGTAGGCTTGCGATGTATTCCTCTGCAGTACGAATCGGCATGACGTCTCCGTAGCGCCGCGTTCAGGGCGGCTTGTCGCTGTGACCATCCCAAAATCGTGAGCACAACGCGCGTCTCATGAGGTTTTCGAGATTTTGCCGGCCGGATCTTGTCGCTCGTGAAATTTGGTACTAGCCTGAGTGCGATGTCTCGTTGGCCCCGTGTTGGTCAGGTCTGGTCATTTTATTGGCCCGCCGAGTACGCGGCGTCAGGGGCTAGCGATTAGTTAGCACGATCCAAGAAGGCAAACGAACCCCTGGTCGCCGCGAGTGACCGGGGGTTTTTTGTTTTTGGGAACTTTTTGGGAACTTCGTCATGCGGGAAATCAGCAATCTTCGAGTCGTCGATACCACGCTGCTCCAGAGCCCCAACGAGCTCACCACGGAGCTGCCACTCAGCAGTCGCGCCGCAGAGGTCGTGTACCGAGCGCGTGAAGACGTGGCGGCCGCGCTGCGGGGTGAAGATGCGCGCAAGATCGTGATCGTGGGACCGTGCTCGATCCACGATCCGAGCGCCGCGCTCGAGTACGCCCAGCGCCTGCTGCGCGTCCGCGAACGCGTCGCCAGCGAGCTCTTCGTGGTCATGCGCGTATACTTCGAAAAGCCGCGCACGACCGTAGGCTGGAAGGGGCTGATCAACGATCCGCACCTCGACGGTACGTACGATATCCCGACGGGTATTCGCACCGCCCGCCGACTGCTGCTCGAGCTGGCGGACATGGGCATGCCCTCGGCGACCGAAATGCTCGATCCGATCACTCCGCAGTACATCGCGGATCTCGTGTGCTGGACGGCCATCGGCGCGCGCACCACGGAAAGCCAGACGCACCGTGAGCTGGCTTCGGGGCTGTCGATGCCGGTGGGCTTCAAAAACGGCACCGACGGCAACCTCGGGGTCGCCATCAACGCCATCCTGGCTGCGTCGCGTCCGCACAGTTTCCTGGGCATCGACGGCGACGGCCGGGTGGGCGTGGTGCGGACGCGCGGCAACCCGCACTGTCACCTCGTGCTCCGAGGCGGCAATGGCGGGCCGAACTATGCCGCGCGGGACGTCGCGCTGGCCAATGAGACGCTGGCGGCTGCGGGTGTGAATCCCAGGCTCCTGGTCGATTGCAGCCACGACAACAGCCGCAAAAACTATCAGAACCAACCCGCGGTTCTGACCGAAGTCGGTGATCAGGTTCGCGCGGGTGCCTCGCACATTCTGGGCGCCA
>DATHEN010001443.1:0-13035 GCA_035318565.1 Polyangiaceae bacterium | reverse complement strand
CGCACGCAGACCGCTATCGGCACCGGGCAAGTCTCCGTACCCACCGTCGCGGTCGATCTGGCGCGCCAAATTTTCGGGGACCTGCGCGGGCACACCGTAATGCTCGTCGGTGCGGGCGAGATGGCCGAAAGCGTCGCGCGTTTGTTGCAGGGCGCAGGCGCGCGCTTGATCGTGATCGGACGCACCTTCGAGCGTGCCGCCGAGCTCGCCGAGCGGGTGCAGGCCGAGCCGCGTCCCTGGACAGAGCTCGCGGCGACGTTGGTCGAGGCAGACGTGGTGATCACGAGCACCAGCGCGCCCGGGCACGTCATCGAATACGAGCACGTCGCCAAGCTCCGCCGCAGCCGCCGCGGGCGGAGCTTGTTTTTCATCGACCTCGCGGTCCCGCGCGATGTCTCGCCGCGCATCGGCGAGCTCGACGGCGCGTTCCTCTACAACATCGACGACTTTTCGCGGCTGGTCGCAGAATCGCTTTCCAGCCGGAAGAAGGAGGCGGACAGCGCCGAGCAGCTCGTCCTGCGCGAGGTCGAAGCCTTCGAGCGCTGGGCGGAATCGGAGCAGGCCACCCCCACGATCGTCGCGCTCCGCAAGGGCATGCGTGCCGTGTTGCAAGCCGAGCTCGAACGCAGTCTGCGCGGCAAATTGAAGCACCTCGGGCCAGACGAGCGCGAAGCCTTGAACAAGATGCTGGACGCCGCGGTCAACAAGCTCTTGCACCAGCCCACCATGCGCCTGCGCGCGTCGGCGAGCGGTGGCGGCGCCGGGTACGCGGACGAAGATCTGGCGAGCGCGCTGCGTGAGCTCTTTGGCCTGGACGAACAAAGCGCTGCCACGAACGCCGAGGTAGAGGCTGAGTTGAACGAGGAAGACAGCTTCGACGAGCTCGAACGCGGGCGCTATCCGAGCGAACCCAGCCGAACCCCGCACTAGTGAAGTGCCCGTGCCCGCGCCGAAGAATTTACACGAAGGCACGCAGGGGAGAGGGAAGGTTTTTGGGTCGGAAGCGGCAGCCGCCCTCAAGCTCTGGGCGGCGCGCTTTGCGGCTCGTGCAAAATGGCGTCGAGCTCGGCTCGGGCTCGCAGCAGACGGCGCACCTTGGCGACGTTGTGAGCGGCAACTCCGAGCAAGCCCAGCAGCAGGGCCGGCAGCACCCAGGACGTATCGTGAACCTCGGGCGCGTCGCGAAAGAACACGAAACCCAAAACGCCGAGCGCAACCAGCGCCACAATCGTCACGATCAGCATGACACTCGCCAGGTCTGCCCTGCCGAACACTCCGAACACGGAGGAAGCGTCTCGCACGGAGGCCCAGTTCTTCTGGATGGCTTCGAAGGAGCTCGCCTGAGCGGGCGCGACGCGCTGGACCGCAGCTGCGAGCATCGATCGACGTTGCGCATCGTTCAGCACGGAGCTGGCGCCGCAATACTCGCAGCGGCTCGACGTCGATCCCTCCCGCAGGCGCACCGGGCCGCCACATTGCTGGCACTCTCCGATGCCCGAAGCGACGATCAGCGCCATCGAGAACGGTCGCGGCGGGCCGGTGATGCCGCCGAACACGCGCGCGGCTGCCGCCAGCGTGAGCGCAACGCAGGTCGCGGAAAGAATCGGGTGAAAACGCTGCGCGAACCCCGACGGTAGCACCATCAACCAGAACGGCAGCGCCAGCATGAGGGGAATCATCCAGCGCAGCGTGCCCGGGTTCGTGCGTGCGGCGTGGGCGTGCAAAAGCTCGAGATACCGAGCCTGGATTTCGCGCACCCACGCCGCCGACGTCTGCTTCAAGTGGGTCCGGGCGCGCTCGCGGACGGAGCTCGGTACGCTGAACGTCGTGCTGCAGTACTCGCAGGTAACCTGCGGGAGCTCGGGTGCCAGGGGCAAATTGGCTCCGCACTGCACGCACGGGACGCTGAGCAACGCATGAGACCGAGCCGGCATGCGCAAAAATGGAGCACGCTCGCGCGCGACTCGCTAGCGGTTTAGACTCAGCGCCGATGGCGAAATTGGTAGTCGCGACGCGCCGCAGCGCTCTAGCCCTGGCTCAGGCGCGCGCTTTTATGCGTGAGCTCGCGGGCCGGCACGAGGGGCTCAGCGTCGAAGAGCTGCACGTCGTGACCACGGGTGACAAGATTCAGGATCGTCCGCTCGCCGACATTGGCGGCAAGGGTTTGTTCGTCAAGGAGATCGAAGAAGCGATTTTGGAGGGCCGCGCGGACATCGCCATCCACTCGTTGAAGGACGTGCCCCCGCTGCTCGCACCGGGGCTCGTGATCGGCTGTGTCCCCGTGCGCGAAGATCCGCGTGATGCGTTCGTCAGCCGTTCCGGCGCAACATTCGAAGAGTTGCCGGCGGGCAGCACGATCGGCACGTCCTCGCTGCGCCGTTCGGTGCAGCTCCTGGCGTGGAGGCCGGATCTGCAGATAGTACCGCTGCGCGGCAACGTGGACACGCGCCTTCGTAAGTGTGAAGAGGGCGTGGTCGACGCGATCGTGCTTGCTTGCGCTGGGCTGTCGCGGCTCGGCTTGAAGGCGCGCATCACGCAAGTTCTACCCACGAATCGCTGCATTCCCGCCATCGGCCAGGGGGCGCTGGGTATCGAGCTGCGCGAGGGAGACGCGGCCTCGCGCGCGCTGCTCGATCCGCTCGCGCACACCGAGACTACGATCGCGGTCGCGGCGGAACGCGGTGTGATGCGGGCCGTCGAGGGCAACTGTCAGGTGCCGGTCGCGGCGCACGCGCGACGAGAAGGCGCAATGATGCACGTGGCCGCCCTGCTCGCCGATCCCGACGGCAGCCGTTTGCAGAAGCGCGAGCTTTCCACGGCGTGGCCGCTCCGTGTAGAGGAAGCCGAACGCGTCGGGTTCGAGCTCGGGCTCGAACTGCGTCCGGCCTGACGTGCGCTACAGCACTACGCCGCGCTGGATCGCCTGTCGCCTCGAACGCGGCGCGCTGGCCAATCCGGCGACGCGCAGCTTGAGCCGCATCTGGGCGGCGTGTGCCGATCCGGTGCGCCCGGTGTTTCTACCCGCAGGTCCGCGCTTGATCGGCGTGGGCGGAGCCACTCTCGGCGGTTCGGGTAAAACGCCCGTCAGTGCGGCGCTGGCCAGCGAGCTTCGCGCAGCAGGCTTGCGAGTCGCGGTGATCGCCAGTGGTTATCGGGTGCGGGAGCGCGTCGCCCGGCGCGTCCTGCCCCAAGACGCGGCCTCCGTTCTGGGAGACGAGGCCGTGGCCCTGGCGCGGCAGCTCACGCCGCTCGGTGTGGGCGTGTTCGTGGCGAAACACCGCGGCAGCGCGCTCGAGCTCGCGGCACGCGGCGAGCCGGATCTGATCGTGCTCGATGGGCTCTTGCAAGCGCGGCCGCAGCCACTGCACGTAGCGCTGCTGGTGCTCGACTCCGCTGCGCCTTGGGGAGCCGGGCACTGTCCGCCCGCGGGCGATCTGCGCGCCGAGCGCAGCCGGCTCTATCGCGCGGCGGACGTACTGCTGGTGCGGCGCGAGCCCGGACGCGAGCCGTGCAGCCTACGGCAGAGCTCATCCGGTCCGGTGGAGCTCTGCTGGAGCGACGAAATCACTGGAGCGCGCTCGGCTGACGGCGAGCCTTCGAGCATCGAGGACCTCCGCCGGTTGCGCGTTGGGCTCGTCCTCGGGCTCGCTCGGCCCGAGCGTGTCGAGCGCGAGCTCGGGCGGCTGGGTGTGTTCCCGGCGCTCAGCCTGTTTTACGCCGATCACGCGTCTTTGACGCCTCCGCGCGCACGGCTCGGCAAGGCGCCACGTGTCGAGGCCTGGCTGACGAGCGCGAAATGCGCGGCGAAGCTGGGTAAGAGCTTCGCCGGTAGCCCCGTTCTGGTGCTCGAGCAACGGGTCACGCTGCCAGCGGAGCTCTTGGAAATTTGTACGGGAACGGCCCGCGAAAGCGCGCTTCGCCGTGGCTTTTTTACGGCGGCTCCGTGGTAGAGTCCGCGGCCATGCGCGCTCGCAAAATCCTCAGAATCGCCGTCATGCTCTGCCTGTTCGTACCGATGGCCCTGGCGCTGGCAGGTTGCCAGGGCGGAGCGAACGCTCCCAAGCTGGCTCACGTCAAACCGGGAGACATGCCCGAAGGGGGCGACTGGTCCGGCGTGTACTACAGCCAGCTGTACGGTTACCTGCACCTCGTGAGCCAGGGAGGCAGCGCGAGCGGCGCCTGGCGCACCACGGCGGGTGACGCCTGGGGCGAGATGAGCGGCAAGATCACCGGCGACGTGTTCCGCTTCGAGTGGCGCGAGCGCAAGATCGGCATGGTTGGAGCGAACGCAGAGCGCTTCGGCAAAGGCTACTTCCGTTACCTGATCCCCAAAGAGGGAGAGGCGCACGAGATCCACGGCGAGTGGGGTCTCAAGTCGGACGAAGCCGGCAACGAGTGGAAAGCCGTCAAGCAGATGAACATGCAGGCCAACCCCAAGGGCGTGAAACCCGATGAGCTCGAAGGGCGCGGCGTCGGCGGCGGTTGGGACGACGGTGACAAGCGCCCACCCGATACGGATGCGCCCGCTCCGAGCTCCGACGACAAAAAGGGCGGAGACAGCTCCGGAGATTGGCCCTGAGCCGGGCACCCGCTACTGGGAACACGCAGTAGTACGTCAGCCCGGAATTGCATTCCGTCGGTGGACGTAACAAGCGAGAAATTTTTGAGGCTGCGCTTTGGCCGTTCGCCGGAATGCGCAACCGAGCCAAGGTACTAGTCTAGAGAAAACCCGGAGAACACCGTGCCTGGAGAAGCAGTCAAAGGTCTCGAGTTTCGTGAACCGCCGATCTTCGAGCGCGGCACCAAGGGACGCAGCGGCGCCTCGCTCGCTACGCTCGACGTACCGCCCATCGACATGAGCGCGGAGCTCGGAGAGTTGGCGCGCAGCACCCCGGCGGGTCTGCCGGAAGTGAGCGAGCCCGAAGCCTTCCGGCACTTCGTCCGGCTGAGCCAGTGGAACTACAGCATCGACACGCAGTTTTACCCGCTCGGCTCGTGCACCATGAAGCACAACCCCAAGGTCAACGAATGGGCCGCGCGTTTGGAGGGCTTTGCCGGTCTGCATCCGTACACGCCCGAGCACCTGGCGCAGGGCGCGCTCGAGCTCATGGTTCGGTTGCAGGCATTGCTCGCCGAAATCGTGGGGATGGATGGCGTGAGCTTGCAGCCCGCCGCCGGTGCCCAGGGGGAGCTCACCGGCTTGATGATGATCCGGGCGTACCATCGCTCGCAGGGACGCTCGCCTCGCAAGGTCTTCATCCCGGACAGCGCGCACGGCACGAACCCGGCGAGCTGCGCGCTCAATGGTTTCGAGGCCGTGCCCTTCCCGGCAGGCCCTGCCGGCATCGTGGAAGCGGATACGCTCGCGCGCGCGCTGGAGCCGCATACCGGCAACGTGGCCGGTTTGATGATCACGAACCCGAACACGCTCGGTTTGTTCGAAACGGACATGCCGCGCCTTGCGGCGTTGGTTCACGAAAAGGGCGGGCTCGTCTACGGCGACGGTGCGAACCTGAACGCCGTGATGGGCCGAGCGCGGCCGGGCGACGCCGGCGTGGACGTGATGCAGTTCAACCTGCACAAGACGTTCACCACCCCGCATGGCGGTGGCGGCCCGGGCTCCGGACCCGTTGCATTCAAGAAGATCCTGGATCCCTTTCAACCCACGCCGATCGTGCGCCGGCAGGGCGGGCGCTGCACGATCGACTGGAAAGCCTCACAGAGCATCGGTCGCGTGCGATCGTTCTTCGGTAACTTCGGGATGATGGTGCGTGCTTACACGTACATTCGCGAGCTCGGTCCGGACGGACTGAAAGCCGTCAGCGATCTTGCGGTGCTGAACGCGAACTACCTGGCCGCTCGCTTGAAGCCATACCTGCCGCTGGCGTATTCGACGCCGCCGTTGCACGAGGCCGTCTTCACCGACAAAGAGCTCGAAGCAAGGACGGGCGTGAAGACACTCGACCTGGCCAAGCGCCTGATCGACTACGGATTTCATCCGCCGACGGTTTACTTCCCGCTCGTCGTGCGCGGCGCGTTGATGGCCGAACCGACGGAAACCGAGACCAAGCAGACGCTGGATCTCTTCGCTGACGCCATCGCCCAGATTTGCCAGGAGGCCGAGACGGATCCCGAGCTCGTGAAGCAGGCTCCTCATCTCACCCGCCTCGGTCGCCTCGATGAAGCGCGCGCCGCCCGCAAGCCGCGCCTGCGCTGGACTCCACAAAGCCAGTAAACCCGCGGGACGGCTAACCCCGCGAGAAGCCCGCGAAGATCGGGCGTGTTTCACACGACGTTTCGGGCGGCTGTGCGCTGTTCGAGCGCTCGCTGAGCGTGCTCACCCGAGCGCTTCGGCGTTGGCCCACGGGTCGGCATTTTCCCTGCCATTTCCCCCGCGCGCGCCCCGGGTTAGAAAGGCGATATGCCCGATGCGGATCTCGCAGAGCCGTTCCGAGCCTTGCAACTCCGCTGGCCGGGGGTTTCTCTGACACGTCCCGAATACGAGGGACGCGTGCAGGCGTTATCGGGCGAGGATCCGTATCCGCCCCACGCTGCGGAGCTCTACCTGGCGCTCGCCTGTGCGGGATCGGATCCGCGCGCCCACGCTCACTTCGATGCCGAGTACACGAGCTGCTTGCGTCAGGGTGTCGCGCGCGTGCGCGCTGATGACGAGTTCATCGCCGAAGTCGTGCAAGAGCTGCGGCACAAGCTGTTCATCGGGCCGCCCGCGCGCATCGAAAAGTATACGGGCAAAGGACCGCTGGGGGCGTGGTTGCGCGTGGTGGCCGGGCGCGCCGCGTTGGATCACTCGCGCGCGGAGCTGCGGCGGCAGCCCGCCGACATGGCCATGCCAGAAGCGTTGGCGCTGCTCGAAAGCAGCCTGGAGTCCAAGCTGGATCGCGCTCGTTATCTGACGGCGTTTCAAACCGCTTTGCGAAACGCCGTTTCCGCGCTCGAACCGCGCGAGCGGAACGTCCTGCGCCTCCACTATGGCGCTGGCGTGAACATCGACGGCATCGGGCAGGCGTATCGCGTTCACCGCGCCACGGTGGCCCGCTGGTTGCTCCGCATTCAGAAGCAGATTTCGGCGAGTGTTCGGCGTGAGCTTCGCGGTAGCGCGAGCGAGCTGAACGACGCCGAGTTCCGCGATCTGATTCAGCTCGTGCAGAGCCGGCTGGATGTGGCGCTGACGAGCTGGATGCGTTCGAGTCTGAGCAGCGGGGTAACCTGGGCAGACGAGGACTGTCCGCAGTCCGCCTGAGCACGCCATGTCAGCAAGCCGCAACCTCCTCGACGCGGGCGCAGCCCAGCGTGTGGCGAGCGGCGACGCGTGCCTCGGGGACGACGTGGTGCTCGCGTTCGCCGAAGGTATGCTGGACAGCCGGACGCTATCGTGCGTCGACCGGCACCTGGACGGCTGCGCGAAGTGCCAGGAGCTCGTCGCGGCGGTCTTGCACAGCGATTTTCCGAACCGCGCGTCGGGTGCCCGCAGAAAGAACTTCGAGCCGGGTAGCATCGTGGCCGGGCGCTATCGCATCGTGCGATTCCTCGGTTGTGGCGGCATGGGCGAGGTGTACGAAGCCGAAGATCGCATGCTGGGTGAGCGCGTCGCTCTGAAGAGCTTGGCTCCGGCGCTCGCCGACAGCGAGCGCGCGATCGCTTATCTGAAGTCCGAGGTGCAGCTCGCGCGCCGCGTCAGCCACCCCAACGTTTGCCGTGTCTTCGATCTGGGCGTGCATGGCACCGACACCCCCGGACACGAAGTGCACTTCTTGACCATGCAGCTTTGTCCGGGGGATACGCTCGGCCAGCGCGTGCGCCGCGGTCCGCTGCCGATGGATCGAGTGACGCGCATCACGGAGCAGTTGCTGCAGGGGCTCGCTGCCGCGCACGACGCCGGCATCCTGCACCGCGACTTCAAGAGTGACAACGTCATCCTCGGCGAAGCGGAAGAGGACGAGCCGCCGCTCGTGACGATCACGGACTTCGGTCTTGCTCGCGCCTTCGCAGAAGGCCAACCACACGTCACGACCAGCCACCTGCTGGTGGGCAGCGCGGCCTACATGGCACCCGAACAAGTGGAGGGCGGTCCGCTCACCGAAGCGGTCGACATTTACGGCTTCGGAGTCGTGCTTTTCGAAATGCTGACCGGCTCGCTGCCGTTTTTGGCCGACACGCCCATGGCCATGGCGGTGCAGCGCTTGCGACGCCCGCCACCGAGGCCGAGTGAACGTGTGAGCTCCGTGCCCGCTGCGTGGGACGAGTTCGTGCTGCGCTGCCTGGCGCGCGAGCCGAGCAAGCGATTTGACTCCGCGCGCGCCGCCCTCCGGGCATTGCCGCATCTGCAGGTCGGCAGACCGCGCATGCGCTTGCGTCCACTCCTGGTCGGCTTGGGTGTCGTGCTGGCGAGCGTAGGGGGAGTCGTGCTGCTCCGGTCCTCGGCGCCGTCCGCATCTCCAGCAGTGCAGCAAAAGCAGCCCGCTCCGCAGCCGAAGCCCGCAAAGCACGGGCTCGAGCCCGCTCGCCCGAGCGTGCGCCCCGAGCTCGCGATCGCACCCGCTCCTGCACGCCCCGAGCAAGCGGCGCTGCGGAAGGCTTCCGAGACGAAGAACGTAGCCGCCCCCGTGCGCTCGGCTGCACGCCGCCAGCCGTCTACTCGGCCCTCCGCGGCTCCGCGTCCGAGCGCGCCTCGAAGCTTGGACGAGTTCATCGACCCCTTCGAGTGAATGTGCGAAAGCTCAAAAGGTAGCGCTGAAGCTCGCGCGCGCGCCGTGCGTGAATGGCGCGATCTGGAGAGCGGCGCTGGGTCGAGCCGTGGGTCCTGGGCGACTGAGCAGGTGCAGCGTCACCCCCGCGCCCAGCAGCGCTGCTCCCGCTCCGCCGCACAACCATGCCAGCGTGGTGGAGCGTTGTCCGCGTTCCTTTCGCGTCGCCATTTGCGAGTCCCAATGGGACGTGTTCTCGATGTCGTTGCTGGCGGCTCGCGCGTCGAACGCGAAGTAGACGGCGAGGCCGGCCGAAACCGCTCCCGCGCCGAGCAGTGACCATTTGACGATGTGAGTGCCTGGGCCGGTACCCGAGTCGGCAGCCGGTGCGAGCGGAGGCACGCTGGATTCGCGAGAGGGCTGGAGCGCCGCACTCGATGGCGGCGTGGCCGCTGGCGTGGACCGCCCGGCAGCGGCAGCGCTCGTCGGTGGAGAGACGCGAGGGGCCGCTGCCTCGCAATCCTGCATGTCGCGCAGGATGCGCTCGACGCGCGTGCGGTGCGCTGCGTTTTCTTCCCGGAGTAGGTACGCTTGATAGCTGGCGCGCGCTTCGTCACACAAGCCGAGCTTGCGCTGCGATTGCGCGATGTTGAAGAGGAAGGCCGGGCGCGGCAAGAGCGCGTACGCGCGCCGCAGCAGGTTGAGCGCCCCCGCGTAGTCCGCGCTGGCATAGGCGCGCTGTGCTTGACCGAACAGCGTGCGCGCTTCGGCTCGCGCATCCGTGGCCGGTGCTCGTTGTGCGTGTGCCACGCCGGGAGCTGCCGCGCACAGCGCCAGCACGACGCTTGCGCGCGCAGCTACGCGGCAGATTCGGCGCCGCAGGCCACTACCGGCTGTGATTGATGAATGCGGCATGCGGCGCTCTACGAAGGTTTCTTACCGCGGTTAACGCCCCACGGCGACATTGCCGAATTGGGCCTTCACTTGGGTGCCGAGGGGAGTCTGCAGGAACGCATCGACGTTCGTGATTTCGTACACCACGCTGCTGCGGTCGAGCACGCGGCGGACGCCGCATTGCGGGCACGTCTCGGGGTCGAAGCGCCACTTCAGGTCGTAGTAGGGGGACCGCTCGAGCGGCTGACCGCCGCCTGCCGCGCGAACCGGACAATCCGCGAGGGTTTTCGGGCCAGCTCCGCCAATCACCGCGCCCGTCCCGCCGCTCACCGGCGCAAGCTCGGAGTTGAACACCAAGGTGGTGCCGCCGAGCTGCACCACCATGAAACGCTCGCTATACCCGAACTGCTCGCCCAGGCGCTTGCCGAGGTTGGACGTTGGAGGCGCTTCGAGCTCGAGGATGCCGGCGTTCGAAAGCGCGCCGACCTGAAATGAGCAGCGGTAGTAGTCGCTGGTCTGGCTGAGCGAGCCCGGATAGGACGCTATACCCGTCGCCGTCCAGCTCGACAGCTGATTGGCGGCGTTTCCGGACAGCAGCCGTTTCTCCGGGCTCTCTCCCAGGTAGGCGGAGCGCTTCAGATCGGTGCCGCCAAAAAGACTGCTGCAGCTCTGCCCGATCTTCGCGGTCAAATCGCCGTTCACGCTGACGACCGCGGTCGGGATGTAGACGGTCCCCGTGTACTTGCTGCTCATCACCATGTACTCGCACTTCGTCTTCGGAATGCGCAGGTTGCCGGTGAGCGTGCTCGAGCCTGCTGCTCCGGAGAAGCGCGTGGTCGCTACCGTGCGCAGCGTGCTGGACGCGCCGACGTGCGTGCGCACGTCCAGACTCAGGCCGAACGCCGACGAGAGCTGATTGAACGACTGATTGATGCCCGGTAGCGGCTGGCTCAAGAGATCGCTTTTGACCTGGTCGGCTTGCACTGCCGCGGCGCCCAGAATCGGATTCAAAGCGCCCTCGATCTGTTGCTCCGCTTGCGTCAAAGCGTCGTCCAGGCGCGCTGAAATCGCTTGCTTGATCTTGTCTTTCGCGATCTCTGCACCCTCGTTTCCCAAAATCGCGCCCACGATGGCGAGGAACGGGCCGCCGAGAGCGATGCCGAGCGGCGTGCTTCCCACGATCGCACCGAGCTCCGCGCCGATCGCAATGGCGTCGCCGTTCAAACCCTGGATCTCGATGTTCGAGCCGTCCAGCGTGAGGTCGATGTCGAGGCCTTCGTGCGCGATGTTGGGCCAGAGCTTGACGGTGCTGGTGGCCTGAATGCCGATCAGCACCTCTACGGGGACGTCCACGTCAGCGTCACTGCCCGGCAGGTCCGCATAGGCGTGCACGTTCAGTTTGACGCGCGCTTGTGCGTTCAGGTCGATGCGCACGCGGTTCTCGCTGGCGTTGCCCAGCGACGTCAACGTGGGTTGATTCTTCTGGGTGAACGCGAAGTCGGCGACCGTCGTGACGCTCCACGGTACGTCGGGACACGGATCGGTGCAGACGGCAGTTCCGCTCTTCGTGCCGTCCGCGACGGCCTTGATCTGCTGGCGGATCAGCGGCTCGAGCTGGTCGTACGGAATGAACAGCGGCATGTTGAACGCGGGCTGCCAGTTCACGTACTCGAGGTTGTCGAGGTCCATGGCACCCGTCTTCACGTCGAAGGGGGCCTGCACCCACAAACTCGCGCTGGCGGCACTGGCCGGGGAGGCGGCGGCAGCGGCGGCGAAGACGAACGGGAGCGCGCGGTATTTGAACGACATGGAGGTCTCCTTGGAGCCGATGGGCTGGGCTCCCCCTCGAGACGACGGCTGCGCCGAACTGTCGCAGTCCACGTCGAAAATTTTCGCGACTTCGACTGGCCAACTGCGACACGCATGTCGCGGCAGCGCAGCCCAGTGATGCGACACGCGTGTCGCAGTTCGATCAGGGAGCGCGGCGGCGGTAAGGGTTCGCGGTCGAGATCTGGTTCAATTTTTCCGACGCAGGGCTGCGTTTCGAGCGAGCGGCGCCGCTGCGTTGCGAGCGCGCTGCGGCGCTCGCGCTGGGTGTGCCGCTCTGCGCGTCCGGCAGATCTGCCGAAGCCCGGGGATTCGCAGCCGTTCTCGCAGCGCCGCGCGAGTCGAGCGCGTGCTCGTCCGGCTCAGGTTCTGGCTGCGCGGCCCCGCGCGATCGCTCATCGACTTCCGCAGCGACCGAGTCGTCTGTCTTGGAACGGCGCGAACGTTGCTCGGGATCGTCACGGGAGAAGACCAGACCCAGCGTGCCGCCGACGACCGCGAGCGCCAGAGCGGCGAAAGCTAGCGGTTTTGCTTTCAAGCGCCGCACGCCGAGGCTCGCTTCGAAGGCGCGCACGCCAGTGTCGCTGCTGAGCTCCGTGAGCCAGGAATCGCTGCCTGTCGCTGGATCGGTCCGGACCACGTCCAACTGTGCCGTGCCGCCGGTCGTTCGAGCCGTTCCCTGGACCTCGCGAGGCTGGTTGCTCACTGCCTCGCGCCGCTCGCGTAGCTCGGTTCCGGCTTGGCGTTCCACGTACTCTGCCACTTCCGTGTGTCGCGCCAGGTAGCCGCCTTCCGAGCCAGCCGCCTCGAGCGCATCGAGCATTTGGCGCGCGGTTTGGAAGCGCTGCCGTGGATCGCCAGCGCACGCTCGAGCCACGATTTCTTCGAGGCTTGCAGGCACGCTGAACCCTTCGGAAGCAATGCGTGGAACGCCGCCGCCCAAGACCGCTTGGACGATCTCGGCGTGCCCGAGACCGTGCCACGGGTGCTGGCCGGTAAAGGCCGTAAATAGAGTGATTCCCATGGCATAGATGTCGAGCGTCCGGTCCACGGCTTGGCGCCTCAGGTACTCCGGAGGCATGTAGACGAGCTTGCCCTGCACGTACCCGGCTTCGGTGACGACCGAGCTCAACGTGCTCTTGGCGACGCCGAAATCGGTCAAGCGGGTCACGCCATCCCGGCCGACCAGCAAGTTCTGTATCGACACGTCTCGATGCAGAATGCCGAGCGGTTTGCCGGAAGTATCCGCGGTTTCGTGCGCCGCGTGCAGACCTGCCAGGGCGTCCAGCGCGACGCGAGTCACGATCGCCGGGGGTAGGCGCTCGTTGTCGCGGCTGGCGCGTGCGATGAGTCCTCCCAGCGACTCGCCCTCGACGTAGTCCAGTACCAGGTAGTACCCAGACTCATCCTGGCCGACCTGATGAATGCCGACCACGTTCGAGTGGTGCACGTGCGCTACGATGCGTGCTTCGTCCAGGAAGCGTCGTGCCGCTTGATCGGACGTCAGCAGGTTTTCGTGGGCACGCTTGATGGCGACCAGGCGCTCGAATCCGCCGACACCGACCGCCCGCGCCAGATAAACCGTACCCATGCCGCCGCGAGCAAGCTC
>DATHEN010001442.1:0-8688 GCA_035318565.1 Polyangiaceae bacterium | reverse complement strand
GCCGTCACGCTCGTAACGCGCACCGCCTGGGTGCCGCTCACGTGCACCTCGCTACCCGGCAGGAAAGGTGCGAGCGCGCCGCCGATGTGCGGGAGCTCGTAACCGAGTGCGCGGGCGCCGACGATGGCGCCGCCGCCGGCCAGAGCTGCCAGCGCGGCGATCGCAAGGTGACGCCAAACGCGGCTCTGCGGAACAGCGCGCTCAGCGGGAGTCGGCCGCCGGCGCGCGGGACGGCGGCGCATCAGCGGCATTACGGAGATGGGAGTCTGGATGACCTGAGGCGGCTGCACGATGCCCACCAACCGCGGCATCGTGGCTGGGTCGACGTTCTCGAGACGGGCAGGGGACTCGGATGGTTGCGCCGCGGGAGAATTGACGACGACCGGTGGCGGGTAGTTGAGAAGCGGAAGCGGCGTGTGCGCGACGTCGCGCGGAGGCGGCTCACTGCTGCGCGCCAGGATGCGTTGCACGCGGGTGATGCTTTGCTGAGCATCACCGGAGCCGAACGGCGCGAGTGCGCCAACCAGCTCGCTCACGTCCTCGAAGCGCATGCGGCGGTCTTTCTGCAAGCAGCGGAACACGATGCCTTCGAGCTCGAGGGGTACGTCGGGACGGACTGCGCGGAGCGGTCCAGGCCGCTCGTTCAGCACCTTTGCGCAGACGCCCGCGATCGACTCACAATAAAAGGGCAATTGACCGGTGAGCAGCACGTAAAGCACGCAGCCGATCGACCAGATGTCCGTGCGCGCGTCGACTTCGCTCGGCGAGCACATTTGCTCGGGCGACATGTAGTACGGCGAGCCGAGCCCGTTGTTCGGGTTCGTGAGGGCGCGGTCCACGGCCTGGAGCTGCTTCGAAATTCCGAAATCGAGCACCTTGATGCTGCAGGTGCCATCCGGGCGTTCGGTGAGGAACAAATTCTCGGGTTTGACGTCGCGGTGGATGATGCGCGCGGCGTGGGCTTCGGCGAGCGCCTCACAGGCTTGCAGCACGTAGTCCACGGCGACCACCGGCGGCAGCGGGCCTTGATTGGCGATGATCGACCACAGGTCGGAGCCCTGCAGGTACTCCATCACCATGTACGGAGCGCCGGACGGCAGAGTGCCGAAATCGACGACGCGTGCGACGTGTTCGCCCTTCAGACCGGCAGCGGCCTTGGCCTCGTTCAGAAACCGCGTTGTTGCGTCCGCGTTGCTCGCCAGCTCGGGACGCACCAGCTTGATTGCCACGCGCGTTTCGAGCTCCACATGAGTCGCGGCGCAGACGACCCCCATGCCGCCGAATGCCAGCGCTTGATCGATGCGGTATTTTCCGTCGATGACCTCTCCCATCGCCACGGGGCACGCGGGAGGCGCGTCGTCGACTATCGGCTGAGACATGGCGTCATATTTCGCAAGGGGTGAGTTCCCAAAGGGGGCGAAGTAGGAAAGTAAAGATTCCGACTGCAAGGAGCGCGCCAGGTGGCCGGCCGCCGCGGCGTGTTCCGTTGCCCCTGGTAACTTGCGGACTAGCGCAAGCTCTTGCCCGCGCAAGTGCGAAAGCGTGCTGCACGATCGGACGAATTCCGCCACGGCGCGGCACAACGCCCCGAGCGTGACAGTCGAGTAGAATCCCTGTCCAGATGAACTCGATGCCGGAGCACCTGACGCCTCCACCAACCAAGGGCCACGTCTCCGTGGCGCGACTTTCGAGTCACTGGTATGTGGTCTGTCGTTCACACGAGCTCGCGAGACGGCCCCTGTCGCGCATCGTGCTCGGCATTCCGCTCGTTCTGTTTCGAGATGCACAGGGCCGGCCGGCGGCGCTGCTCGATCGCTGTCCGCACCGCAACGTGCCGCTCTCGATCGGCCGCGTCACCAAGAGCGGTGTGCTCGAATGCGCTTACCACGGCTGGCAGTTCGAAGGCGGCGGGTCCTGTGTGCACGTCCCGGGGCTTCGCGCGGGAGACAACGGCAAGGAGCGCCGTGCTCCGGCTTTTCCAACCCGCGAGCAAGAAGGTTTCATCTGGGTCTACGCCACGCCCGACGCCGTTCCCGCTTCTGCGCCGTTCGAGCTCGGCAACGTCGGTAGGCCCGAATACACGAGCGTGATCCGCGAGGTCGAGGTCGAAGCCACGCTGCATGCGGCCGTGGAGAATGCGCTCGACGTGCCGCACACTGCCTATCTGCACAAGGGACTGTTTCGCGGCGGCGACAAGCACGAGGTTTCAGCGACGGTGCGCCGGAGCGGAACGCGGGTCGAGGCGGAGTATCGAGGTGAACCGCGGCCGGAAGGGATCGTCGGGCGCTTGCTTTCTCCGAGCGGCGGCATCGTCGAACACTGGGATCGCTTCATCCTGCCGTCGATTGCGCAAGTCGAGTACCGGCTCGGATCGGAAACACATTTTCTGGTTACGTCGCTGTGCACGCCGGTGAGCGATTTCAAGACGCGCATGTTCGCGGTCGTGCAGTTCAGGACGCTCATTCCAGGGCGCCTGCTGAAGCTCGTACTCGAGCCGATCGCCCTGCGCATCTTCGCTCAGGACGCGCGCATATTGGCTCAGCAGACCGCGAACGTGCGCCGCTTCGGCGGCGAGCAGTACATGACCACGGAGATCGACATTCTGGGATCGCACATCTGGCGGCTGCTCAAGCATGCCGAAAGGGGAGAGGCAGCGGAAGAAGCGGTCGTGGAGCGAGAAGTGCGCTTTCTGGCCTGATCGGCGGCTGCCGTGAAAGTTTCTGGCAGTAGTGCTAGATGCCCGCCTCATGGACGTAGACTCGGGTATCGCGGAGCCGAAGGGCGCGCGTGTCGTGATCGCTCTCTTGAGCGTGGTCGTGGTGCTGGCCGTCGTCGTTGCGATCGAGCTCTGGCCGAAGGGCGCCGCGCCGGCAAATCCGCTGCTCTTGCCCACGCTGAACGCGGCGTTGAACGCGCTGGCGAGTGTGCTCTTGATCACGGGCTACGCGTTCATTCGCAAAAAAAACATCGGCGCTCACCGTGCGTGCATGCTGGCGGCGTTCGTTGCGTCGAGCTTGTTCCTGGTCACTTACCTGATTCACCACGCACAGGTCGGCTCCGTGCCGTTTCGCGGCCAAGGTCTGGTGCGCGGCGTGTACCTCGCCATTCTGGTCCCGCACATCGTACTCGCGGCCGTGATCGTGCCGCTCGCACTGTTGACGCTCTACCGCGGCTACACCGCGCGCGTGGTGAGCCACCGCAAGATCGCGCGCTACACCTTGCCGCTCTGGCTCTACGTGTCCGTAAGCGGCGTCGTGGTGTACGCCATGCTGTACCACCTGCCGGGGTAGTGTCCGAGCTCCGGACCAACTCAGCGTGCGAGCTCGGACCAGACGCCGCTCGCTAGCAGCGTGACGAGCACGATGGGCAGCGCAATCGCCAGCAGAACCAAGCCGATGCCTACGGCCACCAGCAGGTAATCGCCGCTCTTCGGTTGGGCCGTGGGGTCGCCCTCGTAGCGTTTGATGAGGTCGATGTTCTTGCGATTGGCCTTCCAGCCGACGTCGAACAGATCGCCGAGCAGCGGAATCGCGCCGACCAGTGCATCGATCCCGAGATTCAGGATCATGCGCGCCAGCACGACGCGCGGTATCCCGAGCCGCAGCGCCAAAACCAGCAAGCTCACAGAAGCGACGCCGCTCGCCGCGTCCCCGAGCCCCGGCACGAAAAAACCGATCAGAGCGTCGAGGCCGAAGCGGATGTTCGTCCCGGGAATGCGAACGGCTTCGTCCATCCAGTGGGTGAGTTGGTCCGCCCACGCAGGAACGCGCGCCGGCAAGCCAGCTCGGGCCGGCTCGGGCCTGGAGCTTCGAGGAGAAGCAGCGGATTCGTAGGTCATGAGACGATCGCGACGCCCTGAAACTCGAGCAGTATGAGGTCAGCGCGACACGCCCGCAACGGCGCCTGTTTACGCACTCTCCGGTTTGGCACAAACTCGCGCGCAATGCGTGCAGTCGTGCAGCGCGTTTCGCGCGCTCGGGTTAGCGTGAACGGCGAAATCGTCGGATGCGTCGAGGCGGGCCTGTGCGTGCTGGTGGGCGTCGCGAGCGGCGACACGCGCGAAGACGCGCGCAGTCTGGCCGAGAAGATCGTGGGTTTGCGCATCTTCGAAGACGGCGCCGGTAAAATGAATCGCAGCGTGCTCGAGGTCGCCGGTGCGCTGCTGGCAATCTCTCAATTCACGCTGCTCGGAGACGTCCGCCGCGGCAAGCGTCCGAGCTTCAGCGATGCGCTCGAGCCCGCTGCCGCACGCGAGCTGTTCGAGGACTTCTGTGCCGATTGCCGCGGCCTGGGCGTGAGCGTCGAAACGGGACGTTTCCGCGAGCACATGCAAGTGGAGCTCGTCAATGACGGTCCCGTCACGATCCTGATCGATACTCGGCGCACGTTTTGAAGCGCGGCTCAACCTTGCCGCGACACCTGCACGCCGAAGCCGCTCAGAGCGTCCAGGAAATGCCGAGCGCCGAACGCCTGATCGGTGGACACGACTCCGGTCGCGCGCGGAGCAGCTTGGCTCAGCATGCGCGCGCCCAGCGCGGCGATCACCCCCGTAATCCCATATGGATCCACGCCGCTCGCCAGGATCGAAGCCGCGTCTGTCGCGCCGCGCCCGCGAGCCAGCACGTGAAACCCCTGTTTCTCGCGTACGCTTTCGCTGGGACCCTCGGGCGCGCTGTCCATGCCGCGAAATAGCGCTGCATGAGCGGCCGTCTTGTCGAGCAAGCCGAGCACGGGCCGCGCGCTCCACATGGCCACGGGAGCCAGCGCGGGCGGGAGCACGAGATTCGTGGTCACGTTCTTCACTTGCGGGTGCGGACGCACCAGGTGCAACGCTTCCCCTCCCGGAAACGGAAAAGTCGGTTCGCGGTGCGAGCTTCCCGGCATGCGGACCCAGGGCAAGAGAGACAATCCGCGCTTGACCAGGCGACCCCGTTTGCGGATGAAGGCAGCGCTGCCGAGCGCGAGCAGCGCAGACTTCTGAGTGCTGCGCGTCGTGCCCACACCGTGTACGCGGTTGAACACATCGATGGTGTCGAGCGCGGGGTGCGTTTCCGCCAGCAGCGCAGAGACGCAATAGCCGATGGCAAACTCGAACGTTTGTGCATTCACTACACACAGCTGCCGATCGCGGCACGCGCCCTGATAGCGCTCGAGGATGCGCAGCATGTACGCTTGTTCCCCCGTAGTATCGAGGAAATGCGCGCGGGCGGAAATTGCTGCGCGCACCAGCGGATCGCCGTACTGCAGAAAGGGCCCGGCCGCTGAAACGACGACGCCCGCGCCCCGCAGCAGTGCGGCCAGGCTGTCCGGGTCTCGCGCGTCGGCCACGCGGTACTCGAGTCCGCCGTGCTTCTGGCTGAGTTGCTCGAGCTTCGCGCTGTTCCGCCCGCCGAGCACGACGTTCTGCTCTCCCAGCTGGAGCAGCGCTTGCACTATGAGTCGACCGGTGAAACCGCTCGCTCCGAAAACGACGATGGGTTTCATGGAACGCGAATAGCCGATACTCGTCGAGGGCGCTAATCCTCCGAGCTTGGTTTGCGGCGCGTGCGTTTCTTCTCCGATACCTGCTGCTTGTGCTCGAGCCGCCGCCGTTTCGCCGCGCGGCTGGGGCGAGTCGGTTTACGCGCCTTCGGCACGGTGAGCGCGCTCTTCACGAGCTCGGCCAATTTGGCTCGCGCGCGTTCCAGGTTCTGAGACTGCACACGCGTACTCTGATCGGTGACGACGACGCGACCAGCGCTGTCCAGTCGCTTGCGCGCGAGCGCACGCAGGCGTTGTTTGACCGCCGGCGAGAGCACTGCGCTGTTCGCGAGGTCGAAACGCAGCTCGACCTTGGTGGCCACCTTGTTCACGTTCTGGCCGCCGGGCCCGGACGCGCGCACGGCGCTCCACTCGAGCTCGTGCGCCGGGATCGTCAGGGTCGAGGTGACGGAAAGGTCGGACACGTCACGGCCTGGACCACGGACGTTTCACTTCACCGTCGACGATCGACTTCACCTTGCCGACACCGCCGAAAGTGTACGTGGCGTCGATGACCGCGATCTCTCCCCCGCGGAAGCGCACCTGCTCACACGTCGCGCTCCAGGAGTCGCCCGTGACCTTGCGCTGCACGCGGCCACGCCGTGTCCGCCGCACCACGGTGGTGTTGTGCATGGTGACGCCGCACACGTCGCTCACGAGCCACTGATCGGGCCATTGTTCGAACGCCGCCGCGAGCAGCTTGCTGACGGCGGACTTGGGCTTGGAGAGGCGATCGATGCCGATCGGATCGGTGAGCAGATCGAGAAACCCCGCAACATTTCGTTGATTGAGCGTCTTCTCGATGTCGAGCACGCGCTTGGCGGTCGCCATCAGGAACGACGTATTCTTGTTGCTCGAGTTGATGCCCACGCTGCGATCACAGCATACTGTCCCGCGCGCGGGGTTTCGCTCGCCGCCTGCGCTCACGCCGCGCTGAGCGCAATCTCCGCCGCCGCGCACCACGAAGCCGTTCGGGTCGGCCGTCAGCGTCCAGGCCGAGCTGGCAGCGATCGACGGGTACAAGCCGCAGGCGCGGGCCCATTGCATCTCCGTGCACAGTGCCATCCCGGCTTCTGCACAACTCACGTGCGCTTCCACGAACGTCTTGTTCGCTCCGCCGCTGCGCGGGAGTACGCGGAAAGCGCCGAACCACACGTCAGTGCCCGCGACGCGGCCTTCCGACACATCGAGCGCTGCCGCTCCGGGTGGAGACGGAAAAGCCATCTCGGGCGTTTCCGGAGCAGGCGGCGGCGGCGCTGGGATGTCCGCACTGACGGGCGGCGGAGGCTCCGGCGCCAGCGTCGAGGCCCGCTCCGGCGGCGGCGCGGGCTCTTCTTTCGGGTCGGCGGGGGGCGGCTCGATACTCGCGATGGGGGTCGCGCTCGGCAGCGCGCGGCTTCTCGCAGGGTGCGGCTCGCCACCTTGCCAGACCAAGCCGCCGAGCAGCGCGACGAGGCTAAAAAGCGCCGCAGCCGCGGTTACCGCGATGGCGACGCGCGCAGGCGTGGGGCGCGTGCGAGGATTCAGCGAGGGCCGCACGAAATCGCCGTCGACTTGCCGGCTCGTGGTCAGCTGCGTGGCCGGCGACGAAGGCTGTATCAAGCGCGGCCGGGGTAGATTGGCGTCGAGAGCCGCCTGCAGGGCAGGCGAAGAGGCCTGCAGGCTGCGTGGCACCGGCATGCGCTCGCTCTCTCCCAGGCTGGAAGCTGCTGCGGCGATCAGCGCTTCCCAGAATTCGCCGGCGTTCGCGTGGCGCTCCTTCGGGTCGACGGCGAGCGCAGTACGCAGCACATCCTCGACTGCATCGGTTGCGTCTACTCCGACAGTGCGCAACGTCGGCCGCCGCTGTGCGTCTGCCGAAGAAACGAATAGCTGAGAGGCATCCGTGCCTTCCAGCGCGCCGCGCCCGCTCACGGCCTCGACCAGCACCAGCGCGAACGAGAAGACGTCCGTCCAAGGACCGGTGGCGCCGAAACGACGGCTGAACTGCTCGGGCGCTCCGTAACGGGGGGTGAACGCCTGCAACGAGCTGCCCGTGGCTTCGAAAGCTCGGGTCATGCTGGCTGTTTCGGTGATGACCTTGGCAATTCCGAAATCCAGCACCTTCAGCGTGCGGCGCCCGCCGACGTCCGCCAAAAACAGATTCGCCGGTTTGATGTCCCGGTGGGCGACGCCCTGTTCGTGCGCCATGGCCATCGCGCGCGCTGCCGAGTCCAATTGCTCGATGGCTTCCAGGAGTGGCCGTCCGCCGATGCCCAGCGCTTTGCGTTCGGCAAAATCGAACTCGAGGGTGCGGCCCTCGAGCCATTCCATCACCAGATACGGCGTCCAGGCCTTGTTCGGGGAAATCGCGCCGCCGACGTCGAGCGCTTGCACGATGCCCGCGGTCGACTTGGAGAGCTGGTGGAGGAGGCGTCCCTCTGCCAGAAAGCTCGAGAAGAAGCGATCACGCTCGCCGCCCACCAGTGTTGGCGGGATGCGCAGGCACTTGATGGCGACCTTCTCGCCGAACCCGAGATGGTAGGCGCGGTACACGACGCCGAAGCCGCCCTCGCCGACCACCGCGTCCACTCGATATTTCCCGTCGACTGTTGCGCCCGTCCACGCGAAGGGATCATCGACGGTGCTGGCGGCCATGGAGAGCTGGTGAGCTTACTAGAAAGCGGCGGCCTTTGCCGTAAGCTGCGCGAATTCATTGGCACAAATCGCACAATTCTCGGATTTCGCCAGCTCAGCGAGCCGGCTCCGTCGGGTTGCACTGCTGCCTCGCGGCGGTTAAAAGCGCGTGCGTGCCGAGAATCGAGTTTCTTGCCAGCGAATTCGGCCCGGCGAAAGTCTTCGACGCCCCCTCCGGTGGGGAGTTGCTCGACATGTGCGACGAGGTGCGAGCGCCAATCCCGTTTTCGTGCAGGTCCGCGAGCTGCGCTACGTGTGAAGTGGAGGTCGTGGAGGGCATGGAGCTCCTGGAGACGCCCGAACCGGTAGAGCAGGAGCTTCTCGACATACTGGGCGCACCGGAGGACCACCGTCTAGCATGTCAGGTGAAGGTCAAGGCAGAACGAGGCGTAGTGCGAATCAAGCCGGCGGGCTGAGCTTTGCTCGCTGATGGGGTGAACATTTCATGGCGATGAGCGACAGCACGACGGTGCGCAGTGAGAATGTGCTCTT
>DATHEN010001441.1:0-2174 GCA_035318565.1 Polyangiaceae bacterium | reverse complement strand
AGACCGTGAACGAGAAAACTCGGCGTGCACGAGTGAGCTCGTCCAGCCAGACCGCCAGTTGCTCGGCGCGCTCCGTGCGAAGCGCCAGCTCGTCCGGACTCGCGTCTCCGACGTGCAGCAGTAAATCGTGCAGAGAATCGGCGCTTCTGATGGCCGTCGGGGTCAAACGCTGCAGTGACTGCTCGAGCTCTTCGATAGCGTCTCGGTCTAGAAGCTCGCGAAGTTCGGCCGCGCCCAGCAGCTCGCGCAACTCCGCTTGATTGACACTGAGGGCCTGGGCGCGGCGCTCCGCCAGCGGCGCGTCCCCCTCGTAGATGAAGTTCGCGACGTACGAGAAGAGCAGCGACGCCGCGAACGGCGACGGTTTCTGCGAGTCCACCGTCAACACGCCGAGCTCGCGCGAACGGACCTTGCGTAAAATGTCCACCAGCGCCGGCAAATCGAAGACGTCGCGCAGACACTCGCGGTAGGTCTCGAGCAGGATCGGGAAGGAGCCATAGCGAGCAGCCACGGCCAGCAAGTCGGCAGCGCGTTTGCGCTGCGCCCAGAGCGGGCTGCGCTTGCCCGGATGCCGGCGCGGCAAGAGCAATGCGCGCGCCGCGTTCTCGCGAAAACGCGCGGCAAACAGCGACGTGCCGCCCAGACTCTGCACCACTCGGTCCTCGACCTCGTCCGGATCGGGCAAGAACACTTCGGGACGCGTGAGCTCCTCGGCGGCGGGCAGGCGGAACACGATGCCGTCGTCCGACCAAAGCGTTTCCACGTCCCCGGTGTGCTCCTCCCGCAGCGCTGCCACCACCGCCGTGGCCCAGGGCGCGTGCACCCGTGCGCCGAAGGGCGAGAGGATGCACACTCGCTGATCGCCCATCTCGTCGATGAAGCGCTCGATCACGATGCCGCGGTCGCTCGGCACGTCCCCGCTCGCGGCAAACTGCTCTTGCAGGTACTGCAGCAGGTTCTGCGCCGCGTTCGAGTCGAGCGCATGCTCGCTGACCAGGCGCTCTTTGGCGCGTTTCGGCGACTCGCGAGTCAGCGTACGGGTGAGCTCACCGATGGCGCGTCCGAGCTCGGCAGGGCGGCCCGGCCGATCGCCGTGCCAGAACGGCATTTTGCCGGGCTCACCGGGCGCGGGCGTGACGAGCACCCGATCGTGAGTAATTTCCTCCATGCGCCACGAGGACGCCCCCAGCAGAAACACGTCTCCCTGGCGCGACTCGAACACCATTTCTTCGTCGAGCTCGCCGACGCGCACGCTTTTCTTGTCGTTGCCGCCGGCCAGGAACACTCCGTACAAACCGCGATCCGGAATCGTACCGCCGTTGATCACTGCGATACGCCGCGCGCCCTCGCGCGCATGCAAGACACCCTCGACTCGATCCCATGTCACCCGCGGCTTGAGCTCCGCGAACTCGTCCGACGGGTAGCGCCCCGAAAGCATGTCGAGCACGCTTTCGAACGAGCCGCGCGGCAGCTCCGCGAACGGCGCAGCCTGGCGAACCAGACGATACAGCTCGTCCACGCCGATGGGGCCGAGGGCCACGCGCGCCACCACGTGCTGAGCGAGCACGTCCAGCGGGTTGCGCGGATAGAACGTCTCCTCCACCTTGCCTTCACGCATGCGTGCCGTCACGGCGGCGCAGGCCAGCAGATCGCCGCGGTACTTGGGGAAGATCACGCCTTTACTGACCGCACCCACCGAGTGCCCCGCGCGCCCGATGCGCTGCATGCCCGACGCCACCGAAGGCGGGGCTTCGATCTGCACGACCAGGTCCACGGCGCCCATGTCGATGCCGAGTTCGAGGGAAGACGTGGCGACTATCGCCGGGAGATCGCCGGATTTCAGCCGATCTTCGATGAGGGCGCGGCGATCGCGGGCCACCGAGCCGTGATGCGCGAGCGCAATCTCCTCCCCCGCCAGCTCGTTCAAGGCCGCGGCCAGGCGTTCCGCTAGGCGCCGGCTGTTCGCGAAGATCATGGTGGAGCGGTGCGCGCGGATCAGCTCGAGCAAGCGCGGGTGGATCGACGGCCAGATCGACGTGCGCCGCGCCGCCGCGGCCGCGGGGCCCGAGCTGATCTCTTCCGGTTCGCCGAGGCGCGACATGTCCAGGGCGGCGGGCACCTGGACACTGAGCTCGAGCGGGCGCCGGGATCCCGCGTCCACCACTTTCATCGCG
>DATHEN010001440.1:0-2343 GCA_035318565.1 Polyangiaceae bacterium | reverse complement strand
CGCACGCAGTCGAGTGCCGACTCATCCGCGTCTCGGTCGAGGCTCGAATCGAGAGGATCGACGCCACTGCCTTTCGCGACGCCCGTTCCGGGATCGGTCGTGTAGTGCAAGAACAAGTTCACCTTGCCCTCGGCTTCGATCTTGGCGGCGCATTCGCGCATGCGCGACATCAATCCGAGCTTGTAGTCCAGCATCGATCGTTCCTGCGGCGTGTAGCGGGCCAGCTGCGCCTCCCGCCACGGAGTCGAGGGCACGGCGTCGAGGCTATCCGGCAGATCATCGGCTGCGAACAGTGCAGGTTCGATGCGCGGAGCGGCACGCGGCTTCGCAGCCGCTGTAGAAGCGTAAACTGGCGAAGGGGGTGGAGGCGTGTCGAGCTCGCGCTGCTCGAGTGGGGCTACGCTCGAGAACGGCTCCCTCTGGGTTTTTGCTCGCGGGTCATCCAGCGACAGCAACAACGCGATACTCGCGCCGGCGGCGATGAGCCCGACGGATCCAGCCATGACGAGCCGAGAGTGGCGCATGCAAAACCTCCGGCCGTCCCCTATCAAGAGTGATGCCAGGATAAAAATCACGCATTGCGCGGCTTTTTTGGCCTTCCGCCACGGCCTGCTACATCCGAAACCCGCGCTGCACCGGAGTTGCATGCCACTCGGATGCAGTTGCACCCCTGCGGGCTGCGGCTTCGTCGCTCAGATATCGATGCCGAAGTCGTGACTTCCGAAGTCGTAGGTTCCCTCGTCGCCGAACCCGACCTCGTCGCTGGCTTCGGTCGCGCCTTCTTGCGCGAGCGCAGCATCCTCTCCGAGTGGACCGACTTCGTCCGCTGCGAAGTTGCCGAGCGCGGAGAAAAAGCTTTGAGCCACCAGGCTGCCGGCAAAGCCCGCCACGAAGCTCGCCAGCATTCCTCCGCCCAAGCCAATCCCCGAGCGAACCAACGTGCGCTCCACGACGCCGGGCCGACGGAGCTCGGTGCGTGTCGCAAGGCGGGCCAGTTGTCGTGGATCTTCCCCTGAATTGGCCTGGATCATGCTCTGCTCGCTGGCGGGCGTGGCCTTTGCCAGGGCTGCCAGTGCACGCCGGCGCTGGTTCGGCGTGAGGCGTGCAAAAGCGTCCGCGTGTGCTTGCTCGATCGTCTCGGGTGGGGCGGTTTGCAGCATGTGCCGGTAACGCGCGAGCGCTCGTTCGTCTGCGCGTGCTTTGCCGTTCGGTTCTCCCGATTCAGAATGCCGCCGATCACTCGGGGAAAATAGCGGTTCGAATAGGCTCATGCGCTCTCCTTCCTGGCGCGACACGCGAGTCGCGATATCGCGACCCGGCTGCAGCATCGAGCATGCCAACGCCAGGACGCGATCGCGCACAGTTGTTCAGCGTCACTCAGTAGTTGCAGCGAGGCCGGTCATGACGAACGTGCAACAAGTCGGAGTAGCGAGCGTGTCATTGCGCTTCGTAACTCGGCAGGCGAATGGGTGTTTGGCATTGTGCGCGCATGCTTCACGAAGCCACGGCTCCTCTCACCGCGGCCTCCAGTCCGGAGGCCTTCATCAATCGCGAACTGTCTTGGTTGGCGTTCAACGCGCGCGTCCTGGACCAGGCCTGCGATACGCGCTGGCCGCTGCTGGAGCGCGTAAAGTTCCTGGCGATTTTCGGCTCGAACCTGGACGAATTTTTCATGATTCGCGTGGCGGGCCTGCACGAACAGCTCGAGTCCGGTGTCGGCGTCGACGCCGCTGACGGCATGAGCGTGCGCGAGCAGCTGGCCAAGATCCGCAGCGTCGTCACCGAGCAAATTCGACTCGCTGAGCACGTGCTCCAGACGGATCTATTGGCCGCGCTGGCGAGAGAGGGTGTTCGCCTTTTGCGCTGGAAGGAACTTTCCGCGGATGCTCAGCGCTGGGCGAGGGAGCACTTTTTCAAGCACGTCTTCCCGGTTCTGACCCCCCTCGCCGTCGATCCTGCGCACCCGTTTCCTTTTTTATCGAATCTATCCCTGTCGCTGGCCGTGGAAGCGCTGGATCCGGTAACGGGCGACCATCACTTCGCTCGGGTCAAGGTGCCCTCGAGTTTGCCGCGATTCGTGCGTGTGCCGGCCGCCGGCGAGACGGACGTCGAGGAGTCTTCGTTCGTGTTCGTCACACTCGAGGAAGTCATCGGCGGCTGCCTGGATCGCTTGTTTCCGGGCATGAAAGTTCTCGGTTCCTATGCCTTGCGAGTGACGCGCGATATGGACCTCGACCTCGAAGAGGAAGCGTCCGATCTTCTGGCGCAGGTCGACCGCGAAATTCGCGAACGCCGGTTCGGCGCTGCCGTACGCCTCGAACTGGTCGCCGGCGTGCCCCGGCA
>DATHEN010001439.1:0-4920 GCA_035318565.1 Polyangiaceae bacterium | reverse complement strand
CCTTGAGGATCTTGAGCACCGCTTCGAGGACGGTATCGCTTGCATCCAAAATGCGCGCGCTGTTGTACGCGAACTGAAGCTGCTCGCGGATGCGGATTTGGCCGCTCTCCACGTGCGCCACCGGACAGCCCCGCTTCTTGGGATCCTCACTCTGCGTGCCGGCCGCGTTGGGACACGCGTCCTCGCCGTCGAGGATGCCGTCCCCGTCTCCATCTGACGCCGGGCAGCCATTGCCCTTGGGGTCGTCGCTCGCAGGGCCCGGCTCCTCGGGACAAGCGTCTCGCACGTCGGTGATGCGGTCGCCGTCGGCGTCCGGACAGTCGCGCAAAGACGGGTCTTCGGACATGACGCCGCGTTGTTTCCCGCAGTCGTTCGAACCTGGCACCTCGGCGCCGAATTCGCTCCAACAGCCGTTCGTTTCCGGGTCGCTGGTGGGTGTGCCGAATTGACCCGGGCAGGCGTCGTGCGGGTCCAAGACGCCGTCACGATCGCGATCGCCCGGTTTCGGGACCTTCACCGCGCTGGTCCACTGCAGAGACACCAGGCCGCGCACTTCGGGCACGCCGAGCCCGCGCGTCAAACCCGGTCCAATTCCGATTCCCATCTGAACGGTGCGCGAGAGCTTGCCGTGTCCGCCCAGGATCAGCTCGAGGGCGGTGCTGCTGCGGCCGAACACCGCGTCCGAGTCGCTGACGCCGGTGCTACCGAACAGCTCCGGGCCGAGCAAGAGGTCGCCATCCATGATGCGAAAACCAGCTGCGGCGACGAAATTCAGCTCGCCGCCGCGCGGCGCGCCGGCAAACGCCGTGTCGTTGCTGCGGTGCATGTACCCGACCTGAGCGGCGTAAGCGAACGCGTCGATCTCCCCCGCGAGCATCAGCCGGGGACCGACGCGCACCGAGCCGTCTCCCGCGTACGCCTCCTGCGAACCGGTTGGAACCAGCGCGCGCACGCCGAGCGCCAGGGTCGCGGGCTTGCGATAGGCGCCGAACAGTCTCAAATCGGCGGACGCCCGCAGATCGCCGAGACCGGGTCCCTCCTCGGTGGTAACGACGCTCGAGTCGAGCGCGCCGCCCTCGCCGCGCAGCAGCACACCCACGGGCACATTCAAGCCGAAGCGCAGGCGGTCGTACAAGACGAGGCTTCCGCCAACGTGCAGAAACAGCTGATCGCTGACGAGCGACGTGACGGCTTCGCCACTCCGGTCATAGAGCACGAGCGGGTTCCGCGCATAGTCCAGGATCACGCCGAACGCCGGCCGCTTGTCGCCGCGAAGATCGAGGGACTCCGCAGCGAACCAGTCGCTGCCGCGCTCCGACGGTTCGAAACGATTCAGCGCAAACTGGGGTTCCTGTGTCTGCGCCGGTGCAGAACGCCCGAGCAGAACACCGGATAGACTGACCGCACACAGCAGCAAGCGTCGAAAAGTCATGAACAACGGTCTTTCGGTTTCAAATGCGCCGGCGACGGTACCCAGCCACAGCGAGAGAAAGCATGAGCAGCGTGCCGAACACGGCTTGCTTCTGCGCCTGAGCGGCCGGTGCAGCCCGGCAATCGCAACCTCCCCCTTCTGCCAGGCGCCCGAGCCCGAAGGCCGCCGCGCTGCCAGCAGAGCCCGCATCCGTACTGACACCCCCGCTGCCCGCCACAGCGCCGTCCGCGTTCGGTTCTCCACCGGCGCCGCCCGTAGAAATTCCACCCACTCCGCCGCTTGCCGGCTCACCGCCGGTGCCCGCACTGCCCCCCGCTGAAACGTCCGGACCGACCTCCGGACCCGCCTCCGGTACGGGAGCCGAACAGCCGCTCGTGACGAATGCGCACGAGCTCGAGCAGGCGAGCGTGCCGATCGGCATGGCGCCCCGGGTCACGGACGCGCAGGTTTGGTCATTCAGATCGGCGCCATCACACAACTCGTCCGGATGATCGATGCGGTCGTTACCGCACAGACAATTGGCGGGGGTTGCGCTGCACACCCCGCAGCCGTTGCAGGTGCCGGTGCTGCAGGACGTACCAGGCGCGAAGGCCGCCGTGGTGCAGGTCTTGGCGGCCAGCGCCTGACAAGTCCGGTATCCGCAGCCCGTGGCGTCTTGACCGATCGCGCAGCGATCCTCTTCCGGGATCACCTGGCAAGCGCCGCTCACGCACTGGCCCGTGCACTTGTCGACCGCAAAAGCGGCGAAGCACGTGGTGCCGTCCTCGGCCGGCACCGGCACGCACTCACCGGACGGATTGCAAGTGTGGCTGCAGCCCGGACCCGTGCTGCACGGGTAGCGCTGCAGATTGGCGAGCCCGAGCTCGGAGATCGGAATGCACACGTTGTTCACGGCGGTGCTCGCCGAGTCGAACGTGCACAGGCCCTGGCACTCCTTGAGCGGGCCAGGCATGCCGTCTGGATCGCAGGGCAGACCCAAATTGGTGAGCGGACAAGTGATCCGCAACGACTGCGGTAAAACCAGGGAGCCCTCGGCGCGTCGCTCTTCGGCACACGCCCCGGCGGAGATCGCTGCCACGACGCACCACGTTATTACGCGAGATCTTCTCATCGCTGAGCTCTGAGCCTCCACGCCATCGTGCCCCCGGGCGTAAAACCCGGGGCTGGGGAAAAGTCAATTGCAGCATGAGGGGCAACGAAATTCATGGACTTGCCCTGGGAAGAGCGAAATCTTCGGCAGGAAGATTCATACGGGATTCGAGCATGCACATTCAGATCGCGCTTTCGGACAACGATGTCACGGCGTGTTTTCCGGTCATGACCGAGCTGCGGCCAAAGCTCGACAGCACGGAGTTTCTGGCGCGCGTACGCCGTCAGCAAAGAGAAGGCTTTCAGCTGGCATTCGTGCGCGACGCCGAGCAGATCGTGGCGGTGGCGGGCTTTCGTTTCATGGAGAAGCTCTTTTCGGGACGCACGCTGTACGTCGATGATCTCGTCACGCACGACTCGCTCCGCTCCAAGGGCTATGGCCGCGCGCTCTTCATGTGGCTCGTTTCGCGTGCGCGCGAAGAAGGCTGCCGAGTCCTCGAGCTCGATTCCGGAGTGCAACGCTTCGCGGCGCACCGCTTCTACCTGCGCGAGCGCATGTCCATCGTCAGCCATCACTTCGCCTTGGAGCTCGACGACAAGTGAGACAACGTGCTCCGCTCTTCGCCGCCCTGTTGCTCGCGTCCTGCGGCGGCGGCCAGCCCGCCGGGCACGCAACCGCGAGCGCCGCCGAGGCTCGCGACGTGCCGAGCTGGTGCGCGTCCGTGGACGCAGCGCTCGGTCGCGCGGGCGCAGCGCGCGGCTTTCGCTGTCTGCCGGTGCCGAATTACCTGGTGACCGGCTTCTACGGCACCGCTACGAACCCCGAGCGCTCCGACTTTCTCAACGGCTGCTTTGCGGGTCAGAGCGAGAGCGGCGAACGCCTGCGCATGAACGTGCGTCCGGCCGGTGACATCGATCTCGCGTTCGGGGCGGAGCGCAACGTGCAGAGCGGCGCGCGCTTGGATCTGTCCTTTCTAGGTCCTTGGGCGCCGAAGCTCGAAGGGCGGCTCGGCAGCAGCAGCGAGCTCCAGGTCAAGGTAACGCTCAGAGACGCGGAGATCCGCGTCCTGCCGAGCGTGCCCGAAATATTGGGACAGGCCTACGCTGCGGCCGAATCCGAGCCCGAACGGCGTGAAGCACTCGAGCGCTGCATCTCGAGTCTCTGCGAAGCGAACGCGAAGGAGCCGTTGGTCTATACGGCCAAGGTGTTCGCCGCCGTTCCTGTCGTCAGCGTGAACAGCAGCGCAGGGCAGAGCAGCGTGGCCGGCGTGGAGCTCGCCGCAGGCGGCGGCTTCGAGCGCGCAGAGACGCGACGCGATCGGCGCTCGCTCGTGCTGCAGGCGCGGGAGAAATTGAACGTCGCGGCGTTGCTCGAACCGGCCCGAGCCGCCTTCGAACGCGCCGGAACGTGCCAGCTGGTGCAGAAGGAACGCACGCGGCGCGAGGTCACCCGAAGGCTCCGCGAGCTCGCGCTGCGCACGCTGGCCGGTCGAGACCTGCGCGAGGTCGAGACCGCGACGAAGGCGCTGCGCAAAGAGCTGGATGCGCCGGGAGCCTTCTCGACCCACGAACAAGGCGATCTCTTGGCCGCGCTGGAAGCGCTCGAGCTCGCCAGCCACGAGCTATCCGCAGCGCGGCCGACGACGGCCGGCTGTGCAGCCGTGGAGCTGTTCGGCCGAGTGCTCACCGGCACGGGCAAAGACAATCGCATCCACGACACCTTGCTGGAGGTCGCTCAACCGTTGCACCGCCGCTTGCTCGATCTAGCGAACAGTCACTCACTGCCCTGCGCAGAGCCGGCCTGGTTCCAGGATGCGGATGGAGATGGCTACGGCACGGAGACGGTGCGATTGCGTCGCGCCGCGCAGCCAGCGGGCTTCGTCGCAAATTCGCTCGACTGTTTCGATCGCAACGCCGAGGCGCGCCCCGGGCAGCAGAAGCACTTTGCGCGACACCGCGGCGACGGCAGCTTCGACTACGATTGCGACGGCAAAGAGAGCATCCAAAAGGATCTCTTGGCCGGCGGTTGCAAGAGCATCACCCGCTTCACGATTCCGATTCGCTGTTGGGCCCAGGCCGGCTGGCAGGGGAAAGCGCCGGGCTGCGGAGACACCGGGCGCTGGCTCTCGGACTGTGCGGTCAGCACCTTCAGCTGCGACATGCCGGACGAACGGCTCGAACGCCAGGCGTGTCGTTAGACGATCAAAGAATCTGGAGCAGCTCCACGTCGAAAACGAGCATGCCCTTCGGCGCGCCGCCGCCCGGCTTCTCCCCGTACGCGAGCTTCGCGGGGATCCAGAAGCGCATCTTGTCCCCGACCTTCATCATCTGCACGCCTTCGGTCCAGCCCTTGATGACGCTGTTCAACGGAAACGTCGCCGGCTGGCCTCGCGTCACGG
>DATHEN010001438.1:0-2553 GCA_035318565.1 Polyangiaceae bacterium | reverse complement strand
CGATTAGATCGCGCACCTGCGTTTGGCTGAGCTCGAAGTGCGGCATGGTCGGGCAGAGCGTGTTGCCGTCCTCGTCCATGCCGTCTTCGACGGCGTTCGCGATCTGCTCGTCGGTCCAACCGGCGAGGCCCGTAGCATGCTGCGTCAGATTGCGCGCATAGACATCGGGACCAACCTCGGTGGTGTTGCCACCCAGATCAGCACCGTGGCAATTGCGGCATCCCTGAGCCACCACCACTTGCTCGCCTGCGGTTACGTTTCCCGGCGAGCCGCCGTTGCCTCCGCTGCCCGCGTTGCCGCCGGTCCCAGCCGCCCCAGCGCTACCACTTGCACCACCGCTGCCGGCGCCACCGCTCGTGCCCGCTGCTCCACCCGTACCGGCGCCACCGCTGGTGCCTGCCGCGCCGCCGGTGCCTGCCGCGCCGCCGGTGCCTGCCGCACCGCCGGTGCCCGCTGCTCCGCCCCTACCGCCGCGTCCGGCGTTGCCGCTCTGCCCGGCGCTGCCGCCACTGCCCCCCATGCCGTCGTCATCGGCGGTGTCGTCACCACAGGCGGGTACTGCCGCCAGCAGCATTGCGAGAAACATGTGACGAAATCCGTTTCCTCGTACGGGCGAACGCAATCGACTCATTGGTTTTTCCTCCGACGGTTCTCGAAACACGCAGCAGCGTTCGGCGCGTGTTTCCGTGCAGCATCGAGTGCCTCGGAGAGTCTGTTGCAAGCTGCCGCCGGGAGCCCGCACGAATGCTGACGTCGCTGCTGATCGCGTCGAGTGGCAAGATTGTGCGGCTGTTGCATCCGCACCTGAGACGCAAAAGAGACGCTTGCGGTGGCCCGCGATGTTGAATGTCTGACCGCAACGGTCCGCGTTCGTTACCAGCTGCGACAGGCGCTGGCCGCGGGGTGTCCTCCAAAGGCACGTTCAGCGAGTCCTGTGCTGGTTCGCGAACACGTACTCTGAAAGATTCTAGCGTTGCTGTTGCGCAAGATTGGTCCTTGAAAGCGCATCGAGACGACCCAAGTTGGCCCAGCGTTTCGACCTTGAAACGTGTTATACGTCCCCAGGTTGTTTAGCTTCGGCCTTTCTGTCGATCCGGCCCAGTCGGGCGGGTGCGAGCTGAACATCGGACTTGGCTGAGGGTGCCAGAGGAGACGTCATGTTGCAGCAAAGTGCTCTTGCGATTGCCATTCTCGCTGCCGCCGTTCCGTCGACCTGTAGCCTACCTTGGGGAGGCGGCACCGGCGGCGCAGGAGGTGGTGGTGGCTCCGGACCGATCAAGGAGATCGTCCTGAACGGGTTGATGAGCATCAACGGTCTCACCAGCTTGAACGGGCTGATGAGCATCAACGGCCTCACCAGCTTGAACGGCCTCACCAGCTTGAATGGGCTGATCAGCTTGAATGGCCTGATGAGCATCAACGGCCTGATGAGCATCAACGGCCTGAGCGTGGATTGCACGGGCTTGGCGGAGGGCGAAACCTGCACCGGCGCGCCGGACGGCCTGCTCAGCGCTCGCACCGGTCTCATGCGCGAGGACCACCAAGAAGTAGCGGAGTACCTGGTGCGTTGTGCGCTCCCGCGCAATGACTCCATCCGCCTGAAGGATCACACCGGGGCGCTCGTCACCTTGAACGGCGAGATCGGTCTTACGCCGCAGTGGAAGACCGGGCTATGTAACGCGAACTGCCAGGAGATCATTACCGCGTGCCTCGCGGCGCTCACGAATGGCACCGGCAAGAACATTCTGGTCGAACTGCGATCGCCGCTCGCCGCGCTTGGCCCGTCCGGCAGCTTCCCGCTGCAAGAAGCAGCGTTCTACGGCAACGCCTTCTCGGACCGGCCGACGATCGGCTTCTGCTTGGGAGCTCACTTCGAAGGCTTCGCGGGAGTGGACTGGATCGCTCCGGCGCAGCGCGCGTGCATAGGCTTCCCTCCCACCTGGGGCTGTCCGTATCAGCTCGCGGGCAACTGCCTGCATCCGCAGTATGTCGCGGCCGGCGCGCCCACCTGCGCCTACGACATTCTCAACCAGGCGGCCACGGCCTGCTCGACTCCGAACAGTGAGAGCTGGCTGAACTACAACAACAACGACCGCAAGTGGAAAAACGTCATCACGACGTACCGGCGCACCTACATCGATTGATGTCTCGCGCAGCGAGGCGCAACCTGCAGCGCGCGCTATAGTTGCGCCACCTATGTCCGTTCAGGCTTGGCTCATCGATCTCGATGGCACGTTGTACCGCCCCACGTGGGTGAAGCTGGCCATGGCCGCCGAGCTCGGACTGCTCGGCCTGGGCGTGGTTCGCACCCTGCGTCATTTTCGCGAAGAGCACGAACGCATCCGCGCCGAGCTTCGCGACGAAGTGCCTTGCCCTTACCGCCTGCAGCTCGAACGCACCGCAACGGCGCTCGAGCTCGAAGGCCAGCATGTCGAAGCGTGCGTGACCGAATGGATGATCGAGCGACCGGGCAAATGGATCCGTTTGTTCCGGCGTGGCGCTCTGATCGAGGAGATAGCCGCATTTCGTCAGGCCGGCGGCCGCACGGCACTG
>DATHEN010001437.1:0-2332 GCA_035318565.1 Polyangiaceae bacterium | reverse complement strand
GTTGTCGCCAAAGATATAGAGAAAGAGCATGTTGCCGCCGAGGTGTTCCCAGCCGCCGTGCATGAACATGCTCGTGAAAATCGTGAACCCCTCGCCGAGCGGGTCGGCCACGAAGCGGGTCGGCACCACCCCGTAGCCCGGCACCACCCAGGCAGCGCCGCTCAGCAGGAGTGAATAATCGTAGGCCCAGGCCGCCAGATTGCCGACGATCAGCGCCCAATTGACCAGCGGTCGGATTCGCGTGGGGTTCTGGTCACTGATCGGGATCATCTAAACGCCCACGGCATCATAGTGTCCTGTGTCCGCGAACCGCCATAGAAGGCGGCTGCGGTCGCGCGGCGACAGGACACGTCAGGAACGAGAAAAACTTGGCGAAAAAGCGCGCCCTGAGCTGAATTTCGCGAATCTCTGATTCACCACGAGAGCACATCTGATGATTCGGCGCCCGGGCCGCAAGCCGCACGCTTTGCAGGCGAGACGGAAAACGCACGTGCTAACGTGCGAAAGCTCGAGATGAGCCTCAATCTCTTCGGCTTGGATCCCCGCGCACAGGCTCTAGTATTTCTCGGGCTGTGGCTTCCGCTCTCGTGCGCTTCCACGTCCTTCGACGGACAGATCTACAGGAGCGACGAGCTCGCGTTCCGGGTGGGCCCCCGGCCCGCCGACTGGCGGCCGATCGACTCCGATAGCGCCCTGCTCGCCTTCCGCGACGACACGCACGCCGCCACGGTTGCCGTAAATGGCCGCTGTGGCAAAGATGGGGACGATGTGCCGCTCCAGGCGCTGACGCATCATCTGTTTCTGCACTTCACGGATCGGCGCGTGCTCTCTCAAGACGTGATCACTCTGGACGGACGCGACGCACTGCGTACCGAAGTGGTGGCCGAGCTCGACGGCGTCCCGAAGCGTTTCAGCGTGTACGTGATCAAAAAGGACGGCTGCGTGTACGACTTCGTGTTCATCGGAGACACGCAGGCCGCCGACACGGGACTCGGGGAGTTCCAGCGTTTCGTACAAGGCTTTGCCACGGTGAGTCGCTAGATGACCTCGAAGCTGAGCGAAGAGCCGCCTCCGGCTTCCGATCGACCCAGCCTGACGGGGCGGCCGAGCATGTACGGCCGCCCGAGCTTCTTACCTCCGGCGGACCCCGGCCCGATCGAGCGCTTGATGGACCGCATGCTCGGTCTGGTGGGGCACCTGGGCGTGATGTCGCAGATGACCGCCGGTACCGTGCGCGCTGCGTTCAAGCGGCCGTTCGAGTGGAAAGCGCTGCTCCAGCAGCTCGAGTCGCTCGGCGTCGCATCGCTTGGCATCGTCGTCGTCACCAGCGTTTTCATCGGTATGGTCATGGCGGTGCAGTTCGCGTTCGGCCTGCGCAAGTTCGGCGGCATGGAGTACACCGGCCGCGTGATCGCCATGAGCTTCGCGCGCGAGCTCGCGCCCACGCTGACTGCGGTGATCGTGGGCGGGCGTATCGGCGCAGGCATGGCTGCGGAAGTCGGATCGATGAACGTCACCGAGCAGATCGACGCGGTGCGCGCGCTCGGCGCCGATCCATTGAAGAAGCTGGTCTTGCCGCGGCTGCTGGCGGCGATCATCGTGATGCCCGTACTCGCGTCGTTCGCGCTCGTGCTCGGCTTCAGCGGCGCGATGTTGATCACGGACCTGCAATTCAACATCCCGTCTTCGTTCTTTCTGCGCAGCGCGCTCGGCACCGTGACGATGATGGACTTCATGAGCGGCATGTTCAAAACGCCATTCTTCGGCGCCATCATCGCGCTCGTGGGCTGCCATTTCGGGATGACCACTACCGGCGGTACGGCCGGGGTGGGCAACAGCACCACACGCACCGTGGTCGTGATTTCGATCACGATCCTGATTGCCGACTTCTTTTTGACGAAGCTCGCAATCGCGCTGTGGCCCACCGGTTGAAACGCCTACTCGTGGGCGCGCTGCTGCTCGGCTGCTCGAGTGAACGGGCGGAGCGCCCCCCGAGCTACCGAGCGAGCGCCGACGCCTCACTGAACGCGAACAGTTGCGGCGACATCCAGACGGGCCGGGCGGTGGGCAATGCCGTATGGCTCGAGGACGAGCCGGCGGCGTGCGCGGCAACGGGCCTGGTTTGTCCGCTCGGAGGCCGTTTCCAGCGCGACGGCACGTGCAGCGAGAGTGCCGTGCCAACGGCCTATTGCGAAGCCCAACGCTGGATTGTGCGCTGCGCGGACGCCGGCACGCCTTGACCGCCCCGGAAGCACTTCCTACTCTTTGCGGGAGGTAGCCAGATGAGCCCTCGAGTTTTCACCATCGAGGAAGTCGAAGCGCTGATTCCAAC
>DATHEN010001436.1:0-3573 GCA_035318565.1 Polyangiaceae bacterium | reverse complement strand
GTTGCTCGAGCTCGCGCAACAGCTCGAGCTCGACGCTCTCGCCCTCTTCGACGCGACGGATCAGCTTGGCCACGAAGCGGCTGCCGTAAATCCACGAGCTGTTGCTCTGCTCGGCTCCGAGCGCGCGTGCGCGCGGCAGCTTCTCGGTCTTGCCGCGCTTGGGCAACGCCACGTCCGGCACTCCGACGAGCTCGTAGTGCGTGCCCTTCAGACGTTTCTTGTCGAGCACGAGCTCGAGAAATTCGCCGGCGACGCGCGGTTCGGTCGATGCATCGACGATGCTGCCGAGAGCCTGGTGCGGCTTCGCGCGCGAGCACAAGCGCGCGATGGCGTTATCCGGCAGGTCCTTGCCGGGGCTGAAGCCGAGCACGAGCACGTACGTCTCGGGATCACCGTGGACGTACGCCACTTCCACGAGCACGAGCTCTGCATCTCCAGCGTCAGCGCCGAGGCCGAGCGCGTCGATGATGCGCGCGCCCTTGATGTCGCGCGCTTTGCCGCGAAACCAGCGGCGCGTTTTCATGTAACCAGGCAGCGCTTTTTCTAGCGCGGAGCGACCGCGACCGCGCGGATGCAGCAAAACCTCCCAGCTGCCTTCGATTTCTATGACGTGCTGATCGCGCGCTGAAAAGGTGGCCTCGAGGCGGGTCGCCGAGCTGCTGCTCGGTAGCGAAAACCAGAAGAAGCTGTGCGCACCGAGAGTGAGCAAGTACGGCCGCTGCGTGATCGCCGGAAACTGCACGTGCCCGAACAGCTCGAGCGGGCGCCGGCCCTTGAATTCACTGAGATCGAGCTCCACGTACTGCGAAAAGCGCGACATGTTGGCGACGATCAACAGCACTTCGTTCTCGTAGCGTCGCAAGAACGCCAGCACCTTGCGGTTGCGCGGGTGGAGCGGCTCGAGCGTGCCGCGCCCGAACGCCAGGTATTGCTTTCTGAGCGCGATGATCCGCTTCGTCCACCACAAGAGCGAGCTCGGATTGGTCTGCTGGGTTTCGACGTTGATCGCCTCGTAGTGATATTCGGGATCGACGATCGTCGGCAAAATCAGCTGCTGCGGATTGGCTTTGGAGAAGCCGGCGTTGCGATCCGGACTCCATTGCATCGGCGTGCGCACGCCGTCTCGATCGCCGAGGTAGACATTGTCCCCCATGCCGATCTCGTCGCCGTAGTAGAGCACCGGGGTGCCGGGCAGCGAGAACAAGAGCGCGTTCATGAGCTCGATGCGCCGGCGGTTGTTGTCGAGCAGAGGCGCGAGGCGCCGGCGAATGCCCAGGTTGATGCGCGCGCGCCGATCCCGCGCGTACACCCCGACCATGTAGTCGCGCTCTTCGTCCGTGACCATTTCGAGCGTGAGCTCGTCGTGATTCCTGAGAAACACCGCCCACTGGCAGCCCTCTGGAATCGACGGGGTCTGCTCGAGGATATCGATGATCGGATAGCGATCTTCCATGTGCAGCGCCATGAACAGGCGCGGCATGATCGGAAAGTGGAAACACATGTGGCATTCGTTGTCTTCGCCGAAGTAGGTGACCGCATCTTCCGGCCACTGATTCGCCTCCGCGAGCAGCATGCGATTGGGAAACTTCTTGTCGACGTGCGCGCGCAGCTTCTTCAGAAACGCGTGCGTCTCCGGCAAGTTTTCGCAGTTGGTCTTCTCGCGCTCGTACAGGTACGGAACGGCGTCCAGGCGGAGACCGTCCACGCCCATTTCGAACCAGTGATCCACGACGTCGAGCAGCGCCTTTTGTACGTCCTGGCTGTCGAAGTTCAGATCCGGCTGATGTGAATAGAAGCGGTGCCAGAAGTACGACTGCGCGAGCGGATCCCACGACCAGTTCGAGGTCTCGAAATCCTGGAAGATGATGCGCGCGTCCTTGTAACGTTTCGGATCGTCGCTCCACACGTAGAAGTCGCGGTGCGGACTGCCGGGGGACGCACGCCGAGCGCGCTGGAACCACGGGTGTTGATCGGACGTGTGGTTGAGCACGAGCTCCGTGACCACACGCAGACCGCGCTCGTGAGCGGCGCGCAGGCACGCCTTGAAGTCGCGGAGCGTGCCGACCACGGGGTGAACCGTCGTGTAGTCCGCGATGTCGTAGCCGTCGTCGCGCAGCGGCGAGGGATAGAGCGGCAAGAGCCAGAGCGTGGTGACGCCGAGGTCTTGCAGGTAATCGAGCCGTTGCGTGAGACCCTTCAGGTCGCCGATGCCATCGCCGTCACTGTCGTAGAACGAGCGCACACGCAGCTCGTAGAAGATCGCGTCCTTGTACCAGTAGCGTTCGTCGCTCATTGTTGAATCTACTCGTGCAGAGGTTCGCACGTCTTCGCTCGCCGGGCTTCGCAGAGCGCGAAGCCTCGACGAGCCTGGCCAGCATCTACTTTGATACACACGATTGGGGAGCTGTCACGCCCGTAAAACACGGACGATCGAGCCAAAAACGTGCCTGTTAGCCACGGGGCCTCGCCCCCAAAATGTTTCTGCACCGGCATGACGGGGCCGGGGTGATCGTATGTCAGCGCACCAATCGCAAGAGGTGACCGACCTTGTCACTCGGATCGAGCCGCACGTAGTTGCGCGCGCCACGCCAGGTGTACCGAGTGCCACTCAACAAGTCTTCCACTTCGAAGGGCGTGTCTTCGGATAGACCGAGCTCCGCCAGCGGCAGTGTGATCATGGTCTCATGAGGGCGATGCGGGTCGAGGTTGACGATCATGAACAGCTCGTTGCCCGGCGCGCTCTTGCGGTACGCCAAGATGCCCTCGAAGTCGCTGGGTAAGAAGCTGAGGTTGCCGAGCGCCTGCAGCGCGGCGTTCTCGCGACGGATGCGGTTGATGCGCGTGATCTCCCCGGACAGGTTCCCCGGCGCGTTCCAGTCGCGCACGCGAATCTGGTACTTCTCCGAGTCCAGGTACTCTTCGCTGCCGGGCCTTACCGGCACGTTCTCGCAGAGCTCGTAGCCGCTGTACAGGCCGTACACGGGCACGAGCGTCGCCGCGAGCAAGAGGCGAATGCGAAACGCCGGCCGGCCGCCTTCTTGCAAGTACTCGTGCAGGATGTCCGGCGTGTTGGCGAAGAAGTTCGGCCGGTAGTACTCGGCCATCTCGGTCTGCGTGAGCTCGGTCAAATACTCGGCGAGCTCGGCGGCGCTGTTCTTCCAGGTGAAGTACGTATAGCTCTGCGTGAACCCGAGCTTCGCGAGGCTGCTCATGCGTTTCGGACGGGTGAAGGCTTCGGCGAGAAAGACCACGTCCGGGTGCCGGCGCTTGACCTCCGCGATCACCCACTCCCAGAACGCCAGCGGCTTGGTGTGAGGATTGTCGACGCGAAACGTGCGGACGCCATGCTCGATCCAGTGCAAGAGCAGGTCGCGGCACGCGTTCCAGAGCCCCGCGCGATCTTTGCACCAGAAGTTCAGCGGATAGATGTCTTCGTACTTTTTGGGCGGGTTTTCCGCATAGCGGATCGTGTTGTCGGGACGGATGAAGAACCACTCCGGATGCTGGTGGACCCAGGGATGATCCGGCGAGCACTGCAGCGCGAAGTCGAGCGCGACCTCCAGGCCCGCTTTC
>DATHEN010001435.1:0-4558 GCA_035318565.1 Polyangiaceae bacterium | reverse complement strand
AAGCGGCGCTCCCCAGCACTGGACAATCTGATCGGCTTGGCGGATTCCGCACGTATGGTAAGCGCCCGCACTGATGCTGCTGAATGCCGCAGCGGGCGCAGACGATTCGCCGGAGTTGTTGTCGCCCCAACACACTGCAGTGGACGTGTCCGCCAGCAGCCCGCATGCGTGCCCGAGCCCAGTGGTCACCGCCGCGTAAGCAGCGTCGATGCGTGGGGTCAGTCGGCCGCTAGAGCCCGCCTCTCCCCAGCACTCGATCCGCTGATCCCGAACTCGAACGCCGCATGAAAAGTTGCCACCGGTCGCAACGGACTTGAAAAGAGTGCCCGCCGGAACGTTCGTCTGAAGCGCACCGCTGGTCGCCCAGCATTGGACCAGCCCACTCGCGCGCACGCGACAGGAGTGGCTGAGCCCGGCACTCAGGCTCGGCAGTGCGACGCAGTCGTTCGCCGCGTCTGTATCGCAAGTTCCGCATATGTCCTCGCTGGCGCGTCCGCCCCAGGTTTCGGCGCAGTCTTGAACGCAATCGTTATTGGGATCGTCGTCACAGGTCTTGCACATGTCTTCTGCAACAGCGCCGCCCCAGGTTCCGGCGCAGTCCTCAACGCAGTCGTTGTCGGGATCCGCGTCGCACGTGGCGCACCTATCCTTGGTCGCCTCGCCGCCCCAGGCTCCGGCGCAGTCTTGAACGCAATCGTTGCCCGGGTCCTCGTCGCAAGTTCCGCACATGTCCTTGGTCGCGGGGCCGCCCCACGTGCCCGCGCAGTCCTGGGCGCAATCGTTGTCCGGGTTGGCGTCACACGTGGCGCAACGGTCCTCGGTTGCGGTGCCGCCCCAGGCTCCGGCGCAGTCTTGAACGCAATCGTTGCTTGGGTCCTCGTCGCAAGCACCGCACATGTCCCTGATCGCGCTGCCATCTCGAACGCCAGCGCAATCTACAGGGCCATTGCCGACGACCGGTGTCGCGACCACGGGAGCCACAAACGTCATCGTACCCGCATCGTCGGTCGGCCGCTCCGCCGCTGCATCATCGCCAATGATGCTCTGAAGCGGCAGCTCGGAATCGTCGACGCAGGCCGAGCTCGCCATAAGAAGCGCGAGCAAAACTGCAGCGCTGATAATGTGTTTGGTAAGCATATTTGGTCTCCTTGAATGCAATTCAAAAGTTCACGACGCAGAAGCCCATGTAGCAATCGGACAAGCTCGACGGGCACTCCGAGCTGTCCTTGCACGACACCCAGCACTGCTTCTCTTCGGTCTCGACCATCGGATACACGGCTTGCGTCGCGACCGTCGGCTCGTGTTCGACGACGAGCTCAGGACAGCGCTTGCCGTTGCCGACGGTTGTCACGCACGCCCCTACCCAGCTGCTGCACTCGGTTTCGGAGTCGCATAGCTCGTTCGACGATCGACCGCCGAAGACGCAACGCGTGAACAGCGGAAGTCGGCAGTCGCGAGTGCAGGTCTCGTTGATGGTCTCGCCTTCGACGGCCGGGTCGCACTCCTCGCCCGTCTCTACGAGCCCGTTGCCGCATCCGCTCTCAATGGACGCGGTTCCGCCCATGCACGCGGCGGAGGCGCACCGCAGCGTCGTCGTTCCAGGGACACAGAACAACTTGGCGCGTATCCCGCAGCCCTCCCGCATATCAGTCGGCACGCAAGGCTCCCCGAGCCCCGCAAGCTCGTCGACCGAGCCGTCGCAATCCTCATCGAGACTCGTGCCGCAAAGCTCGTCTCTCGATTCGCCCTCCGCGCACCAGCTCGCCCATTCATCCGGCCGCGTTGGATAGCCATCTGGACTCGCTTCGAAGAGCACCTCCTCGCTCGTGCCCACGCCGTTGGCGTTCAGGCCATCAGCCGGGTTCCCGCTCGAATCCGTGGAACCCTGTGCATCGGCGCCCAGCCCCGCCGCGTCGCCTACGCCGCCGTGAGCGTCGCGGTCGGCTGACTCTGCGCCTGAAGCACCGGACTCAGAGTTGAGGCGTGATCCGTTTGCCGAATTGGTTTCGTTGATGGACGCCCGCGTTGCGGAGCCGTCCGCTACCGACGCGCCACACGCGCCGGCATCGCTGGCGACCTTGAAGTCGAGGCCATCTTCGCCGCACGCGACGCAAGGACCAGCGATCATGAGTGCTGCAGCGGCGCACGCGAGTGCGCGATGGTCGCGCGCATTCATCGCACGGCCCTGCGCGCCGGCCGGTCGGCGACTGTCGAGCGGTCCAACTTGGCGGGCTTGCGGCGAGCGTTCGCTTGGGTCTGTGCACCTCGCTGCAGAGCCCTCTCCCATGCATGCTGCGCCTGGCCTCGTGCACCTTCACGGCCCAGGACGCTGCGCGTCGCGAGGTCGTTGAAGTCGTTGAACTGCCGGGGCGCACTGTCTTGTTCGCCAGGGGCGAAGATGGGCAGCAGCACGGTGCCGCTCACAGCTTCTGCTGCCGCCACAGCTTTGCTGCGGCCCGGATTGGCGCCGCTCTTCTGCTGCTGGCCGCGGTCATCGTCACCTACAACGACGATCGGCTTATCCGGGTACTTCTCGTGCAAAGCCTTCGCAACCGCCACGAGATTGCCGGCGTCGAGCGCAGCGACCGCGGGCTGTCCCAGGAGCTCGCTGACCGTTGCAGCGGTTGCGTAGCCTTCGGCAATCACCAGCGCCTTGGCGCCGGTCAGCCGCTCGAACCCACCTACGACGTGAAAGCAGCCGGCCTTGCGCCCGCCTTTGGCGAAGCGCTTGATCCCTTCGGCATCGACGTATTGGACGGTTCGCAGAGCGCCGTCGGCGTCGATCACCGGAACGATCGTCGTGCCCTTGCCGTCCGTACGCAGGCCAGGCTGTACGCTGACGCCCTTGAGCTGCAGGTAGGGCGTCTGCTCGGTTACGGCGGGCAATGACGACAGCTCTCGCGAGAGGCGTTCGGCGGTCGCTTGCTCGCGCTCGGCGCGCTCAGCTGCACGGTCCTGCAGCTTCTGCGCCGCGGCTGACCGGAGCTTGGCGATGGTCTCTTGGTCGAGCTCGTAGCCCTTGCTCTTCCAAGTGGTCTTCTGCCCCGTTCGGTGGTTCTCAATGAACCCCGCGGGCAAGTTGTCGACATGCGCGACGTAGAAGCCGCCCGTCTGCCCGCCCTTGTCACCTTCAACACGTAGCCGGTGCGCCTTGCCGTCCATGATCGGGTGCTCGCCGGCAACCACGCACCCCATGTCGCGAAGGGCCTGCGCGAATTCTTCCCGAGGGCTCGGCGCGGGCTGCGCTTGCTCGGTGACAGCGCTTGGCAGCCAGCGTTCGATCGCTTTGCGATCTGCGGTTGCGTCGACGTACCAGGACCTGGCTCCGGTATCCCAACGCGCACCCTCGGCCTTGGCCTGATGCCGGTCGGCGTAGGGGACAGCCAAGTACAGCCGGCCTTCGTTGCCGCGTACGTGGGTCGTGGGCCACTTTGCGAAGCGATCGGGCTGTAGTCCCGCGGCGAAGTACCAGCACTGCGCGGCGCGGTCCCAGCGTGCGCCAGCGGAGCGCGCTTCGTGCCGTTCTTTGTACGGGACAGCGATGTACGTCCGGCTCTCGGGATTGTCGATGGTCGCCATGGCGTCCTTTCCGTTGCTGTGCTGCGCACCCACGGGTTGCGCGCTGCCGCGCCCGGCAGTCGCCACAGCTGTCCGCAGCGCGAACTGTTGCGCCTCCCCGTCCGGGCTGAAGTGCGTGCCCTCGACCCGCACGCCGCCAACGAAAGTGAGCGCCTTGCCGTCTGCGACGCTCAGCAGCGTTCGGACGGGCAAAGTTAGGCCTTCCGCGGTCACGTAATGCACGACGGCTTGAGGCCACGGCGCGGCGGCACCGGTAGACAGCGTTGCCTGCAGGCCGAGCGCTTCCGCCGTAGCCTGGAGGTTGCGCCAAGTCTCGAGCGAGCTGTCTCCGGCAACAGCCTCGTCGTGGGCGCGTTGCAGCTGCTCGAGCGCCGCTGCATGCCGCTCAGGCTCGGAGCCGCGCGCGAGCTGGTGCTCGAGCCCGAGCACGTACTCATGGATCTTCTCGGCGTCGGACGCAGCTCGCACGATCTCGGTCGGATCATCGGCCAGCACCTTGATCCAGTTGCTTACGTACGCGGCGTGCTGTCCCGGGTCGTGGCCCAAGCCGAGCTCGGCCCCGAGGAGCATCGAGGCGATCTCGGCGCGCAGCTCTTCGCGCGCGTAGCCCTCACTGCCAAACGGATGGGCAAGGTCTCGCTCTAGACGCGAGGCGTGTCCCGTCCAATGGCCAAGCTCGTGCAGCGCGGTCGCGTAGTAGCGGGCGCTGTCCGGGAACTGCCCCCGGTTGGGCAGCTGAATTCGGTCGGTGGTTGCCGAGTAGAAGGCGCGGTTGCCGCCGTGGGCGATGACTGCGCCCGAGCTCCGAACGATTTGCTCTGCGCGTTCAACCGGGTCCCAGCTCGGAGCCTGTTGCTCGAGCGGCGGCAGGCCGTCGAGCTGCTCGGCATTGAACACCGCCGCGAAGAACACCTTGGGGCGCTCGAGCGCGACGTGTTCACGGACGACGTTGCCCGCCGCATTGACGACAGGGGCGCCA
>DATHEN010001434.1:0-5623 GCA_035318565.1 Polyangiaceae bacterium | reverse complement strand
ACCGTTGCTGTACTGAGCGCGCAGTTTACGGCCGACCGCTTGTGCCGCGGAGTAATCGTCCGGATCGTAGAGGTCACGACTCGAGGCGCCGCGCAGATCGTGCAGGCGCGCGTCGATATCGGCGCGAATACAGCGCAGCTCGACTTCGAGCGCCGGCTCCTCCGTGTACGACAAGAAACGCGCGCGGTGGTAGCCGACTTCCGAGATGGCCGTCTCGAGCGACTCGCCCGCGTAGTAAACGCCGTACGAACCATTACTGAAGCGCGAGCCTTCTGGATTCAAGTGAGTGAAGGCCGCCATGATCGGCGTGGATCCGGGGCCCACCAGGCGATCCTCGGGTGCGACCAGCTCGATGCTGCCGAGTTCGTGGCGCAGGCGTTCGTTGGTGAGCGACTCCACGGCGAAGACGGCATCCAGATCGGCTGGATCGGCCACGTCGTCGTAGAGCCCCACGGGCGGAAAGCGGCTCGGAATCAGGCGAAAGCTCGGCTCCCAGCGCACGCGCCGCTCGGGGAAGAGCGAGGCGGCCGTGGATGACGGACGATGAGCAGCGACGCGGGCCAAGTGGACTGCGCCTCGAGCTACGACCAACCGCCGCGCTGCGCGTCTAGGTACTGCCGCACCACGTACAGATCGGCGACATTTCCGGCGAGCATGCGGTCCAGCGCGCTGCGCCCGCCGAACAGGGGAGCGCTGTTCGGTTTGCGTAACCAGGCGTCCGCACGTTCCGGTTCTCGGAACAAAATCTGAAGCGCAGCAAAGATGCCGAAGACATAGGAGAGCCGTTCGAGCACGGCGGGTTCGAGACCGCGCTTCACCTTGCCGGCTTTCCAGTCGTACAGCGTGCTCTTGCCGATACCGAGTAACTGCGCTTGCTCGACGGGAGACAAGCTCCAGCGCTCGGTAATGCGGAAGAAGGTGCGCAGCGCAGCCTGGGCGGCGGCAGGCGACGCCAGGTCGATTGCTGGAGCGGGCTGGGAAGGTGCGGCGGACATGGGAGTAGTTCCTGTTACTCGCAACCTAGTCCGCTAATGGACCATTGTCCATTATTTGTCCGCTGCCGGAATTGGGGGTCCGTGCGCTCGCAGCCGGCGCAGCCGAGTTGTCAGCCAAATCAGTGGCGTGGAGCTCGAGCTGCTGCTCGCCCCCCCGTTGGCGCCCGGCGCGTGTTCGCCCGAATATCTGCTTCAGACGACCCGCAGCGCGCGCCCGACGAGGACCTCGTTGAGCGAGCCGGTGCGGTAACCGGCCAAGTCCAGCGTGATGTAGTTGAAACCGTGGCGTTTGCCGGCTGCCACGACCTGATCACGCATTTCGGGCTGCAAGAACATTTGAAGCTCGGCAGCAGGCACTTCGATGCGCGCGATGCGGTCGTGCCAGCGGACGCGCACCTGACGAAAACCGAGCGCGCGAAGCTCTGCTTCGTACCCGCCTATCTGCTCGAGACGTTGGCGCGTCACGCTGGTGCCGTAGGGAATGCGGCTCGACAAACACGCGGAAGCCGGTTTGTCCCACACGTCCATGCCGATCGAACGCGCGGCTTCACGCACGTCCGCCTTGCTGAACGAAAGCTCGACGAGCGGACTGCGCACGCCGGCGTTGCGTGCTGCATCGAGTCCTGGCCGGTAGTCGCCGAGATCGTCCACGTTGGTGCCGTTCAAGATCGCATCGAGCTGCCATTCGGCGCGTTTTGCCGCCGCGATATCGTACAGCTCGCTCTTGCAGTGGAAACAGCGGTCCGGGCCATTGGCGACGTAGCCGGCTCGCTCGATCTCGTTCGAGTCGACGAAACGATGAACGGCGTTCAGCTGTGAGGCGATGCGCGCGGCATCCGCTTTCTCGCTGGCGGGCAGGCTCGGACTCACGGCTGTCATGCCGATGGCGCGTTCCCCGAGCTCTTGGCTGGCAACGGCGAGCACGAACGCGCTGTCTATGCCGCCGGAGTAACACACCAGCACCGAGCGCATGTCCGTGAGCACGCCTCTCAGTGCCTCGAGTTTTTCGGGGACACTCTGAGGAGCGGGAGGCATCGCGTGTTTCACATAACACGCGCCGTCATTTGAGCCAGTCCCGAAACTTTGGAAGGGCGCAGCTAACCCTTCGAAGTGTTTGAGTAACGGGAGAGAGTCGGAAGTTCTTTGACCGAGCGGCCAGGGTCGGCCGTTTGAAACTACACGGACTGGTATTATGTTCAGTAGTCGATGGCGCTGCCTGCACACATTCTCGATCGTCTTCCGCCGGCAATCGTTCGCGGCTCCTCGCTGCTTTCGAAGCGCGAGGCCCCGAGCGGCTTGCCCTTGGGCGTGGACGCGCTGGATACGGCGCTGCCGGATGCCGGGCTGCTCCGCGGTGGAGTCGTGGAGCTGGCGGTATCGGGGGCGGCAGCGCTGGGCACTTCGATCGCCCTGCTCGCGTGCCGTGCGGCTCAGCGAGAGTCCCTCAATCGGGGAGGCGAGGTGCCCTGGTGCGCGTTCATCGATCCTTCGAAGACCCTGTACGCACCCGCCGTGTACGAAGCGGGGGTCGATCTCGAACGGTTGCTCGTCGTACGCCCGCCTGCGGATGCTTTGACGCGTGTCGCCCTGCGTCTGGTTCAGGCACAGGCTTTCGCCGTCACCATCATCGACACGGTGGGCACGCCGGGTTGTCAGCTCAACGTGTCGCTCGGCACATGGCCCCGCACTTTACGGCGCATCTCCATGGCGCTCGAAGGTTCGCCCAATACCCTGCTGTTCATCACGGACAAGCACGCTCCACGGCCGCTGCCGTTGCCGGTGGCCATGCGGGTGGAGCTCGAGCGAATCGCAGAAAATAAACTCCAGCTGCACGTGCCAAAAGACAATCGCGGTCGCATCTCGCGCCCCCGCTCGATCGCCTGGGTGAGGTCGCCGGCGCCCGGCACGGTCGCAGGCGTCGATTCCGAGACCACACGGGTGGAGCATGATCTCGCGCGCACCGCTTGAGCCCGCCGCCGGCACACGGCGTGTTGCTGCCATCGTGCTGCCGGCGCTGTTATGCGAGATTGCCGGCACTGCCTCGTTGCCACGCAATTTGGCGCACGCTAACGGAACCGGCAAACGTGCGCGTTCATCCGCTTTGGCGGTAGTGCTCCTCGAGCACGACACAACCGGCGCCGCTTCACTGGGCGCGCGAAACACTCCCGCCGAGTCGGAGCTTGCCGATGCCGCGAAGCCCACATCCCGAATTGCTGCGGCGAACGAGGAAGCGTACCGCTTCGGCATTCGTGAAGATCAAACCGTTGCCGAGGCGTGTGCGCTGTTTTCGGGCTTGAAGGTGCGCTGTGTCACGCACCATGACGTGCACGCCGCCCTGGCTCGTGTTGCAGACATCGCTCGCGCGTTCGGCCCGACTGTATCGATCGAATCACCGGATACGATCTGGATCGACGTAACGGGCGTAGCGCATCTGCTCGGGGGTGAACGAGAGCTCGCCATTGAGCTCGCGAGTCGTGTGCGCAGCATCGGGCACGTAACGCGCGTCGCCGTTGCGAGCGGCCCGCGTCTGGCGCGTGCGTTTGCCAAGTGGTCGGCTGAAACGCCCCGCAGTGGAGGGGAGCAGGTCGTGGTGGTGGAGCCCGCCCAAACCGCCGAGCGCTTGGCGCGGTTGCCGATCAGTGCGCTGCCGCTCGAGCCGGAATCCTCTGCATGGCTGGTGCGGCTCGGTGTGCTCAGCGTCGGTGAATTGGCGGCTTTGCCGCGCGCGGCCAGCGCGGCACGTCTGGGCAAGCACGCCGCGAGCATTTTAAGCCTGTGTGAAGGCTTGGATCCCGAGCCTCTCGTGCCGCATGAGCCGCCGCGCGTACTCGTCGAGCACAGCACGTGGGAAGAGGGCGTGGATCGCGTAGAAGCGCTTTTGTTCGTGTTGCGCGGGCTGGCAGCACGGATGAGCGCTCGCCTCGCTGGCCGCGGAGAGGCTGCCCAAAAGCTGGTGCTCGGTATCGAAGGAGACGTGTCCATCGCGCAGCTGAATGGAGCAAAGCCGCACGTGGAGCTCGAGTTCGAGCTGGTCACGCCGCTCTGGCGCGAGCAGGAGATTTTGCGCGTCGTTGCGGCTCGGCTCGAGCGCCAGCAACTCGAGACGCCCAGCGTGGGGCTCAGGCTTCGAGCCGAAGCACTCACCAGCGCAGACGGCCAGCAGCTCGACCTGTCCCGTGTCGCGTCGGGGCTGACGGCATGTCGCGGGCTCGAGCAGCTTCCGGTGCTCCTCGCCGAGCTGCAAGCAGATATCGGTAAGGAGTGTGTCGGCGTGTTGTCGCTCGTCGATTCACTCCGCCCCGAGCACAAGAGCGAGCTGGTTCCAGCGCTCGCTGCGCGGCGCACCCGTACGCGCAGAGTTCCGGTGAAAGCCGGCAAAACCGCGAAGCGAACGCAGGGCGTCGGAGCAGACGCCGGCGCACGAAGCATTTCGGATCGCAGCGTTCACACGGGCTGGCCCAGGGCACCCTCGCGCCTGTTGCAGCGTCCCGTCCCACTGGATGCCGTGCTGCGCGTGGGCGCCACTTTGGCGATCGAAGAACACCTGTACTCGATCGAACGCATCGAATTCGAGCAGCGCCTGGACGCCGTGGAGTGGTGGTCGCGCACGGCCGTGGCGCGGGACTACCTGCGGCTCTGGCTCGGCGGAGCCGCAGGCGGCCTCGAAGCCATCGTGTATGTAGACCGCAATACCGGCGCGCGCTTTCTGCACGGCATCGCGGATTGAGATCCGGCCAAGAAGTGTTCTGACGTCGCAAGGTTTCAGATGTTTGCCGAGCTCCTCGGACGTTCTTGTTTCTCCTTTTTGCGTGGTGCTTCACACCCGGAGGAAATGGTTTCACGCGCAAAGGAGCTCGCACTCCATTCGCTCGCGCTGTGTGATCGGGATGGGCTGTACGGGTCGGTGCGCGCGTTCACCCGAGCGCGAGACATCGAACAACGTGTGATCGTCGGCGCCGAGCTGAGGCTCGCTGCTACGGCTTCGGCTGCGGAGCCGGGGGGCGAGCCCGGAATTTTGGCGCTGCTCGTCGAGAACCATGCCGGCTACACGAATTTGTGTCGCCTGCTCACGCGCGCGCACGCCGATCGCCCGAAAGGGGAGAGCGCGCTCGAGATCGACTGGTTGAGCGAGCATGCCGAAGGCCTCGTGGCGATCGTACCGGCCTTCGAAAAGCCGGACACCCGAGCGCCAGCCCAGCTGCTCGAATGTGTGCATGACGTGTTCGGCGAGCGCGGTTTTTTGGCGATTCATCGCCGGTTCGATGCCTTCGATCGCGATCGTATGGATGCAACGTGCGCCAACTCACGCCGTTACGGGCTGCCGATCGTCGCGAGCGCGCGCCCGCTGTATCATCAACGCGCCCGCAAACCGCTTGCGGATGTTCTGCACTGCATCCGTGAAGGGACGACGTTGGATCGCGCCGGCATGGCGTTGATGAGCAACGCGGAGGCGTATCTGCGTTCGGAAGCTCAGATGAAACGCCTGTTCGCCGATCACCCCGAGTGGGTGAGCCGTACAGCCGAAGTGGCGAGCGCTCTGGGCTTTCGCATGAACGAGCTGAACTATCGCTTCCCTTGTCAGCTTTTGCCGGGTGAAACGCCCGACAGCAAGCTGCGCCGGCTCACGG
>DATHEN010001433.1:0-2588 GCA_035318565.1 Polyangiaceae bacterium | reverse complement strand
CCGTGAGGCGCTTGACGCCAAGGGTCTCCCCTACCAAATATTGGGGGACATTGTTGCATCGGAAAACGGGAGTTTAGGGCCGAATGGCTAAGACCTATAGCGATCTGTTCTCGGAAGTGCGTTCGAGCATCAAAATCCTGCCGCTCGAACAGCTCAAGCAGCGGCTCGAGCAAGGCAAGGACTTCACGCTCGTCGACGTGCGGGAGAAGGACGAGTTTCGCGCCGGCTATATCCCGGGCGCGGTGCACATTCCGCGCGGTTTTTTGGAGATGCAGGCCGAGCAGAAGCTGCCCGACAAGAACGCCGAGATCATCGTCTACTGCGCGGGAGGCACGCGCAGCGCCTTCGCGGCGAAGACGCTGGCCGAGCTCGGCTACTCCAACGTAATCAGCGCGAATCCGGGGTTCGTGCGCTGGAAGGACTTGAAGTACCCCGTCGAAGAGCCGGTCAAGTTGAGCGAAGCACAGCTCGACCGCTACTCGCGGCACCTGTTGCTCCCCGAAGTAGGGGAAAAAGGCCAGGCCAAGCTGCTCAACTCCAAGGTGTTGCTACTCGGCGCCGGGGGGCTGGGAGCACCCTCGTCGCTGTACCTGGCTGCGGCTGGAGTCGGCACGATCGGCCTCGTGGACGCCGACGTGGTGGATGCGTCGAACCTGCAGAGGCAAATCGTGCATGCCACTTCGCGCCTGGGAATGTCGAAAGTGGACAGCGCTGAAGTCGCGCTGAACGACCTCAACCCCGACGTAAAGATCGTCAAGTACACGGAGCGGCTGATGAGCGACAACGTCGACCGCATCTTCGGCGCCGGCTGGGACGCGATCGTCGACGGGTGCGACAACTTTCCGACGCGCTATCTCGTGAATGACGCCTCGCTGTTTCACAAGATCCCCGTGATCCACGGGTCGATTTTCCGATTCGATGGGCAGGTGACCACGTTCATGCCGTTCGAAGGGCCGTGCTACCGCTGCTTGTATCCGGAGCCTCCGCCGCCCCACCTGGCGCCGTCGTGCGCCGAGGCCGGGGTGCTCGGCATCCTGCCCGGCATCGTCGGAACGCTTCAGGCCACGGAAGCCATCAAGCTTATCCTGGGACGCGGGAACCCGCTGGTCGGTCGGCTGCTGACGTACGATTCCCTCGGCATGACGTTCCGCACCCTCAAGCTGCGCCGCGACAAGAATTGCCCGGCGTGCGGCGAGAACCCGACGATCAAGGAATACATCGATTACGAGGGTTTCTGCGCCGGCCCAGCAACGTAAAACGACGCAACCACCCGTGAACGTGCCCGTGCCCGTGAACCTGCCCCGAATGAACGGTTCGGGGCCCCACTCCCCGGTGAACGTGGCCGAGACGAAGAAGGCTGCCAGGGCCGTCACGGGCGGCACGCCACGCGCTTTCACCCAAGATTAGAACCGTGCCGGCGCCGCCGAGGTCGGCTCGCTCGCCAACTCCTGCCGCGTGCGGCGCTCGGCGAACATCGGCCAGCTCCAGGTGAGGCCCGCGGCGGAGCGACGCAAGGCGTCCCGGCGCACCACGTAGACCGCGATCGCAATCGCGCTGCTTGCCAGCGTGAGACCGGCGACCACGTCGACGATGTAATGCCAGCGCAGGAACATCGTCGCGCAGATGATGTTCACGGCGAAGAAGGTGACCGCCGGCCACGTGTAGCGGAAGGGGAGCTTGTCCCGGTGGCGGAACGAGAACAAAGCCATGAACGTGGGCGCTGCCGTGTGCAGCGACGGAAAAATGTCTTTCTGCGCGCCGCCAGCGGTGACGGTGGTCATCACCATGTCGAGCCACATGCCGCGCGGGAACGAATTCTGGAAGTGCTCGGCCATGGCCTTGTAAGGCCCGTAACCGGGAACCAGCATGTACACGGTGTGGCCGACGCAAAACACGATCAGCATGCCCAGCGCGAACTCGGCGAGCAGCCGGCGTTGTCTGGAGAACATCAAGATCGGAATGACATGCAGGGCGAGCAGGAAGAAGTAGCCGAAGTAGAAGAACGCGAACCACTCGGTCGTGAAAGGCGTCACGATCCGATCCATCAGCATGGCGGGTTCGAAACCGAACAGCGCGAGATCGAGGTGATAGAGCTCGAGGTCGAGCGAGTGCGCGTTGACGATCGGCAACAAATCCTGAAAGAAGAAATAGCTGAGCTGCACGGTGCCGTAGATCGCCAGCCGGTACAGCAGCGGTGCCCAGAAGGCGTGCCGCAGCAGGCCGCCGCGCACGACCACTAAAGTGGTGACCAGAAACGTCAGCAGGCCGAACACACGCTCCAAACACATCGTGCGGACGCTGCTGGCGGGCGCTTGCAAGCAAGCCACGTTCAGCGCCACGAGGTACGCGAACACCAGCCAATCCTGGGCGGCGAGCTCGCGAACGACGCGGCGGATCGCACCCGCATCCTGTTGGGCGAAGCTCGGGGTTGCGTAGAGCTGTCGGTGGTCGATGGCCATCAGCGGGATGACTTGGCAGTCGCGGAGCCGGGGTTTAGCCGACGGGCTTGCGGGCTCGCGAGCGCGAACGTCCTTTTCGATACGTAACTTAACCTATCAATGCGAAATACATGCCACTTAACGTGCGCG
>DATHEN010001432.1:0-5901 GCA_035318565.1 Polyangiaceae bacterium | reverse complement strand
CTTGCTCGTGCACAATGTGCTCGGCAATCTGGTGGAGCCGAAGGTGCTCGGGCGCGCGCTCGGGTTGTCTCCGCTCGTGATCACGCTAGCCATGGTCACCTGGGGCTGGCTGCTCGGCCCGGTAGGTGCGCTGCTTTCGGTGCCGCTCACCATGGTCGTGAAGATCATCTTCGCGAACACCGAGGACTTGCGTTGGATCGCTGTTTTGCTCGGGCCGGGCGAGGGAAGAGAAGAGCAGGAGTACGCGGAAGAGCGGCGTAAATCGCGGCTATCGCGCGTGTCCCACGCGGCGAGTCTGACGCCGGTGGATCGCGGCTCGCTGACCGTCTAGCGCTCCTGTACTACGCTTCCGGGGCGATGAAGCTCATCAAGGTCGCGGCCGCGACTCTGAACCAGACCCCGCTGGCATGGGCGGAGAACACGGCCAACATCGTGACCGCGCTGCGCCGTGCTCGCGAAGAGGGCGTGAGCATCCTGTGTTTGCCGGAGCTTTGCATCACCGGTTACGGCTGCGAGGACGCCTTCCTGTCTCCGAGCGTGCGCGCCTCGGCCCTGCGTGCGCTCGCTACGCTACTTCCCGAAACCCGGGGGCTGATCGTCAGCCTGGGACTGCCGATTTTGCACAACAACGCCGGCTACAATGCCTGCTGCCTCGTGCAGGACGGGCGGATCTTGGGTTTCGCGGCCAAGCGCGCGCTGGCCGGCGACGGTATTCACTACGAGCCGCGCTGGTTCAAACCGTGGCCACGCGGGGAGCGCTCGCAAGTGCGCCTCGACGGCGAGCACTATCCGATTGGGGACATCTACTTCGACTGCGGCGGAGTGCGTATCGGCTTCGAGATCTGTGAGGACGCGTGGATCGCGCAGCGCCCGGGCATCACCCTGGTGGGCGAAGCCGTCGACGTGATCTTGAACCCGAGCGCGAGTCACTTTGCGTTCGGCAAATACGAGATCCGCCGCAGGCTGGTGCTCGAGGGCTCGCGCGCATTCGGGGTGAGCTACGTTTACGCCAATCTGCTCGGCAACGAAGCCGGGCGCGCCATCTACGATGGCGACGCGCTGATCGCCTCCGGCGGTGAGTTGCTTGCCGTGGGAAGGCGCTTTTCATTTCGCGAAGTGGAGCTCATCACGGCGCTCATCGACGTGGACCTGACCCGCTCGCGACGCAGCGCGCTCTCGAGCTTTCAGCCCGACGTCAGCGGCACTGAAGACGAATGCGTGCTGAGCTCGTACGTATTTCCGGACATCGAGCCCAGCGTGGCGCCCGTTACGCTGTCGCCCTGGGAACGCTCCGGCCGCATGAAGGAGGAGGAGTTCGCGCGCGCGCTGTCGCTCGGTTTGTTCGACTACATGCGCAAGAGCCGCTCGAGCGGCTTCGTGGTCTCGTTGAGCGGCGGCGCCGATTCCAGCGCGGTCGCCTGCCTGGTGCGCCTGATGGTCGAGTTCGCGCTCGCGGATCTGGGCAGCCAAGGCGTGGCCGAAAAGCTCCGTTACGTCCCGGGGCTGCCGCACGCCGGCGGCGCTGCGGCGCTGTGCCGCCGCCTGCTCACCACGGTGTACCAGGCAACGCGAAACAGCTCGGAGGTCACGAAGGACGCCGCGAAACAGATCGCCGAGGCGATCGACTCGCGGCACTTCGAGCTCGATGTAGAAGCGTTGGTGCAGGGTTACGTGTCGTTGATTTCGAACGCGCTCGGGCAGGAGCTCGGCTGGGCGGAACACGACGTGGCGCTTCAGAACATCCAAGCGCGGGCGCGCGCGCCGAGCGTCTGGCTGTTCGCGAACCTCAGCAACGCACTCTTGCTCGCGACGAGCAACCGTTCCGAAGCGGCGGTCGGCTACGCCACCATGGACGGCGACACCGCCGGCGGGCTCAGCCCGATCGCGGGCATCGACAAAGCATTCCTGCGGCGCTGGCTGCGCTGGCTCGAGGTCGAGGGGCCGCTCGGGTTCGGACCGGTACCCGCGCTGGCCGCCGTGAATCAGCAGGCGCCGACGGCCGAGCTGCGCCCGCAGAGCGCCGGTCAAACCGACGAAGACGACCTGATGCCCTACGACTTGCTCGATGCCATCGAGCGGGCGGCGATCCGCGACAAGCGCTCGCCCTTCGAGGTGTTTCGCTTGATGCGCGTGGAGTTCCCTCACATCGCTGTCGAGCAGCTCTTGATCTGGATCGAGCGCTTCTTTCGGCTCTGGAGCCGAAACCAATGGAAGCGCGAACGGTACGCGCCGTCCTTTCACGTGGACGACGCCAATCTGGATCCCAAGACGTGGTGTCGCTGGCCGATTCTTTCGGGCGGCTTCGAGGGCGAGCTCGCGGAATTGCGCGCCGCAGTTCCGAGCAAGCGCTGATCGGAGTTTGCTCACTCGCCTCCGAACACGTCTTCACGGCTGCCCGGCTGGATCACGACGCCGAACAACGCTGGCGCGGCCAACCTCGCTCTCGATGAAACGCTTCACGGCCGCAGTTTAGAAGGATTTCTGGGCCTTACCGCAGCTTTTGCGGCCCTTGACTCGACCTTCTGGGGAGTTACTTAGCAAGAGCCGCAGCAGAACTCGTTCCAGCCGTTCTTCTTCGTTCATTCGCTACAGCCCCGGCTCCCGTCGGCATCGGCAAAAACAAAGTTCGAGCAGCGACGCCCTCGCTTAGGTGGACACTTGGGCATAGAAATCGATCACGATCTTTTCACGGCCGCGGATTACCGGCGTTTCAAGGAACGGCTTCGCCAAGGGCTGGTGGCACTGGAGCGCGTTCTGGGCCGGCCGGGATTCGGAGAAGGCGAAACCACGATCGGCACGGAGCTTGAGCTGTTCCTCATCGACGCCGAAGGCCGGCCGCTCCGTGTGAGCCGAGACGTGGTGCAGGCCACGGGCACTCCTCTCGTCACGCCCGAGATGGGCGCGTTCGACATCGAGCTCAGCACGCCTCCGGTGATGCTCCGCGGCAGGCCGTTCAGTGAGCTCCGCGAGCACATGGAGCTGGCGCTTCAAATCATTCGTCAGGGAGCGACGCGTTTTGGCGCGAACGTCGTTCCCGTCAGCATACTGCCCACGTTTCGACGCGACGACTTCGACGCCAACGCGATCACCGATTTGCCTCGCTATCGGGCGCTGGCGGCCGGCCTCAACCGTTTGCGAAAGACGCCATTTCGCATCTGCATCGATGGCGACGAACCGCTCGCCCTGATGTCGGCGGACGTGGCGATGGAAGCCGCAAATACCGCGTTCCAGGTGCACCTGCGCGTGACGCCTCGCGAGTTTGCACGCATGTTCAACGCGGCTCTCATGATGACGGCACCGGTGCTCGCGGCCGCGGGCAACTCACCGACGTTCCTCGGTCACCGGCTCTGGCATGAAACGCGGGTCGCACTCTTCAAGCAAGCGGGTGACGACCGCACGCCGGAAGAGGCGGCAGCGTTTCTGCGCCCGCCGCGCATCGGTTTCGCGACCGGCTGGGTGCGAGAAGGCGCGGCCGAGCTGTTCATGGAGAGCGTGGCCCTCCACGAGCCGATTCTACCGGTCTGCGGCGAGGAAAACGCCGTCGAATGCGCGGACTCGGGCGGGTTGCCCCAGCTGGAAGAGCTGCGCCTGCACCACGGAACCGTCTGGAATTGGAATCGACCCGTTTACGATCCCGGCGGTGACGGGAACCTGCGCATCGAGCTGCGCGCGCTTCCCTCCGGGCCCGGCATCGACGACATGCTGGCGAACGCCGCGTGCCTGCTCGGCGGCATTCTGGCTCTGGCGCCTCACGTGCATGAAATGTTGCCGGCGTTTCCGTTCGCGCTGGCGGAACGCAATTTCTACCGTGCCGCGCAGTTCGGGCTGGACGCGGAGCTGGCCTGGCCACTCGAGCCGCACGCTCCGCCCGTCAGCGTGACGGCGCGGGAGCTGCTGCTCCAACTACTGCCGCGCATTTTCGAGGGTTTGATCGCAGGCGGAGTCGTCCCGGAAGAGGCGCGCCATTTTCTCGATCTGTTCGGCGAGCGCGTGCGCACGGGCATCACCGGCGCAGTCTGGCAAAGGCGAACGCTCGACGCGCTCCAGGCGCGCTCCGGAGATCGCGAGACGGCGTTGCGCGAGATGCTGAAGCTTTACTTGGCCGGCTTTCAGTCGCGCCAGCCGATCTTCGCCTGGCCAATTCCCAAATAGGACTTCGGGAGCGGCGCATGAACCCCGAGTGCGTGAACGCTTTTCGTGAGCAGATCGAACGCCGGCTGGCCGAGCCCGGAATGATGGACGGGCCGCGCTACGCAGGGTTCCTTGCGGCTCAAGAGCGTCTGGGACTGGTTCACGGCAGCCGCGCCTTGTGCAGGCACCTGCGCCCGTACGTGCTCACGTACGACGCGTACCGCTGCATCGGCCGCGCTGCGGAGCTCGTGCTCGCGGCGCTGGAACGCGTCGCTCGTGAAGCGCTGCACTCGGACGAGCTGGCCGACTTCCTGGGTCTTTCGCACGCGGAGCGAGCGCTGGCGGCGATTGAGCCGGGTTACCCCGAGCTCGTCTGCGTGGGCCGGCTCGACATGCTGAGCGTCGAGGAAGACTTCTTCTTCATCGAGCTGAACGCCGACTCGCCCGCGGGCCTGGCGGACCAGCTGCTCGTGAACCGCACCTTGCTCGAGCTCCCTCACCTGCAGCCGTTCCGAGCGCGCCCGAACGTGACCACCCCGGAACCTCACGCGGCGCTCCTGAATGCGCTGCGACAGGTGTATTCAGCCTGGAGTGGCGGCGCCATTCCCGGCACGATCGCCATCGTGGATTGGGCCGCGGCGGATAGCCACGGTGAGTTCAAGGTCTTGGCGGAGTGGTTTCGCGAGCACGGCCACACCATGATTTTCGCAGACCCCGAAGAGCTCGAATACCGCAGCGGGCGCCTGTGGGCCAAAGGCGCTGCCGTGGATCTCGTCTATCGCCGAGTCATCGTCGATGAATTGATCCGGCGCTCCGGTCTCTCTCACCCGCTGATTCGCGCGTACGAGGAACGCGCCGTGTGTGTGGCAAATTCGTTTCGAACCAAGGCCGTCAACAAGAAGGCCGCCTTCGCCGTTCTGAGCGATCCACGCTACGGCGCGCTGTTCTCGGCGGAGCAGCGCGAAGTGCTGGCGAAACACGTGCCCTGGACGCGCCGGGTCGAAGCCGGGCGTACGCGCTGGCAGGGCCGAGACGTGGACATGCTGGACCTGCTGGCCCGCGAGCGGCAAAATCTCGTGCTCAAGCCCAACGATGAATACGGAGGCAAAGGTGTGCTGCTCGGTTGGCAAACGCCGGAGCAGGTCTGGAACGACGCCGCGGCGAAGGCGGTGGATCGGAGCTTCATCGTACAAGAGCGCAAGCCAGTGAAGACATTGGCCATGCCCACCTATCGAGACGGCATCGTTTCGGAGGGCGTGTACTTCGACGTGTGCCCATTTCTCTTCGCCGGACGCATGGAGGGGGCGATGGTGCGCTTGTCGTCCGCCGCGCTCAGCAATGTGTCTGCCGGTGGAGGGGTGTCCGGGCTGCTTCTCATCGATGCCACGTCCCTCGAGGCGCTGCATGTGTGAGCTCTTGGGCATGGTGGCGAACGTGCCCACCGATCTCATGTTCTCGTTCAGCGGCTTTGCCCTGCGCGGCGGGCAGACCGGGCCGCATGCCGACGGCTGGGGCGTCTGCCTGTACGAGGGTCGCTTCGCGCGGACGTTTCTCGAGCCGCACCCCGCGTTTTCGAGCCCGCTGGCGCGATTTCTACGCGAAAATCCCATCCAATCGCAGCTCGCGGTGGCTCACATTCGCAAGATGACCCGCGGCGGGCCCGCGATTCAGAACACCCACCCCTTCGTGCGCGTGCTGCACGGGCGGCACATCGTGTTCGCGCACAACGGAACACTGCCCAGCGTGCGCGAGCGGCCGCTCCGCTACGAG
>DATHEN010001431.1:0-6040 GCA_035318565.1 Polyangiaceae bacterium | reverse complement strand
GCTGGACGGCGAGCTCGAGATCTAGAGCTTGAATTGGCGCGTGATCTCGTCGTCGAGCCACGCCGCTGCGAGCTCGAGCGTCCGGGCGTTCTCGGGCACGTTGCGCAAGAACGACTCGCGGAAACTCAGATCGTCGATCAGCGCGGCGCGCGCCAGCAGACGCTCGCGAGCGCTGGCGATGGCAGTCTCCGCCCCGGAGAGGTCGCCTTTTGCTTGCAGCGCCTCTGCGAGAACCAGATGAACGACGCCTTCGAACTCGTCGGGCGTTTGCAGACTCGGCAGGAGCCGAAGCGCTTCCTCCGCGCGCGCGCCGGCTTCATCGAACCGTTTCAGGGCGAGGAGTGTCCGGGCTTGCACGCAAAGTGCTCTGAGCTCCACGGCAGGGAGACTGCACGGCCGAGGCGCAGCGGCCAGCTGGTCGAGCAACGATTCGAGCTCTCGATCATCAGCGCGCGCGGACGCTGCCCACGATTTGTGGTGCGCCGCCCGCGCCCAGGGCAGACTTCCAGGTGAAAGCAGCTCTACGGCTGCGTGTGCGGAGCGTGCCGCATCCTGCCACTCCGCACGTAAATTGTGCGCTTCGGCCTGCAGCAGACGCAACGCTCCCAGCGCAACGCCTGTGGCTCCGCTCTTCACGCCGCGCGCGGCGCGTCGAAGTGCAGTCTCGAGGTCGTCGTGCGCCATCGCCTGTTCTGCCGCGCGGCGGTACCACTCCGCCGCGCGCGGGTCGTGTGCGCGCTCGTAGTGCTGAGCAACGACGCTGGCATCTGGCTCGCCCGCGCGCTCGAGCCACACGGCGGCCCGACCGTGGCGCAGCGCGCGATCGGCGTCGCTCGAGGTAGCGTACGCTTCCTCGCGCACGAGTTCGTGACGGAACGTGTACGATTTGCTGCGGGCGGGCGGATCGCGACTGAACGTCAACCACTCGCGCTCCACTAGCTCGTCGAGCGCTTCACCCACGACGCCGGGCTCGTTGTGCTCGAGCATGCCGGCCGCCGCGAGTTCTTCGAAGGCGTCCCCAAAGACGCTGGCGGCGCACAGCACTCCGCGTAACTTGTCCGGTAGTGCAGCCAGGCGCTGCCGTGGCACGGTCGACACGGAGGCCGGCCAGTCCTGCTTGCCCTCCGCAGCAAAGCGGATCGACTCTTCCAGATAGAAAGCGTTGCCATCCGCTTGCGTGATGACCTGTTGAACGAGCTCATTGGCGGCTTCCGCGCCCAGCATCTCGCGCGCGAACGGCTCGCAGGCTCGGCGTGGCAGCTTGCGCAGGTGGAGCTCCGTGGCTCCGTGCTCCGCCCAGAGCCGCGGGAAGCGGTCGTGCATCTCGGTGCGCCCCAGCGCGAGCACGAAGATGGGCCGATCCCCGAGCTTTTGCAGCGCGCGATGGACGAACTCGACGGTCCGCACGTCGCCCCAGTGCATGTCGTCGAAGATCAGGATCACCGGCTGCTCGGCGGACTCGGCGTCGAGCCAGTCTTGCCAGGCGCGGAACATCTGCTCGGCCATCAGCCGCGGATTGTCGCGCGCCGCACGCAGCGCGGCGCTCTCGGGCAGCGGAACACCCATGAGCTCGCCCAGGAAATCGGTGACGCGCGTAACGTCCTCGGCTTCGACTTGAGTGCGGACGCGTTGTTGCAGTCTGTCGCGCTGCGCCGCTTCCTCGAGTAAGGCGTCCGTGCCGAAACACGAGCGCAACGCTTGCCGGAGCAGACCGAACGGAGCTCCCGTTCGCAGCGGATCGCCCACCGCGCTGCAGACCAGCGCGTCGCGGCTGCTGCGTTTCTGCAAGAACTCACGAAACAAGCGCGACTTGCCCATGCCGGCTGCGCCCGTGACGAGCGCGACGCGCGCGGTGCGTTCCTCCACGCACTCGGTGAACGCGGCTTCGAGCGTGCTCAGTTCCCAATCGCGTCCCACGCAGCGTGTGGAGCGGCCGAGCAGTAGGCGTTCGCCCCTCGGCGCATCGAGCTCCGCGATGAGCAGACGTCCCTCGATCGCGAAGCGGTTCTGCAACAAGTTCGCGCTCGAGTCGTCGATGCGGATCTCGCCGGCCACTGCCTCTTCGAGCAGGTGCGCGGTGCGCTGCACGGCTTCCCCTATGGAAATGCGCTTGGCGACCACGGCGCTCCCCGTGGCCAGCGCCAGGCAGAAGCCGGGTAGCTCCCGGCGTAAGGCGAGCGCCGTGCGCGCTGCAGAGAGCGCGAGATCCGCCGGCTGACCCGCAGCTGAGAATGTGGCGATCAGGCAGCCGTTGGCGAGCAGCTCGAGCTTGCCGCCGCGCTGCTCGGCGAGCCCGCGTACTACCTGGTGTTGCGGCATCAGGTCGGCTCTTCCAGGTTGCACCGTGGAATCCGGTTGCTCGGCTTCCGGGCGAGTGGCGGTGAGCACACACAACACGCGCTGTTCGAGCCGTACCGAGCCCGACGGCGCCGCCGGGGGGCGCGAAGACAGGCGCTGCCCGCTCTCGGTAGGCTGCAACGCGTCGAGCGCGAGCGCCACCGCGCTGGCGTCGGGTGGCCTGCGCGCGGCATCCCGCGAGAGCATCGCGTACACCAGTCGGTCGAGGGAGCGCGGTACGTCGGGCCGCATGCTGCGCACGCGCGGCGCGTCCTCGAACACCACCTTGGCGAGCACGGCCATCACGTGGTCGCCACCGAAGGGCGGCGTGCCGACCAGGCACTCGTACAGCACGCAGCCGAGTGAAAAGACGTCACTGCGCGCGTCGAGGTTGTCCGCGCCGCGCGCCTGCTCGGGCGACATGTAGCTCGGCGTCCCCATGATGGCGCCGGTGCTGGTGATGTTCGAGCGATCGGCGTGGACGAAACGGGCAAGCCCCAGGTCCAGAATTTTGGGCCGGCCGACGTCGCGATCGACGAGCCAGATGTTCGACGGCTTGACGTCGCGGTGGATGATGCCGTGGTCGTGTGCAACCGCCAGACTTTGGGCTACACGCGTCGCCAGGGTGACGGCCTCGGCGACCTCCAGCGGCCCGTGCTCGAGTCGCGCGTCGAGATCCTCGCCTTGGAGCCACTCCGTGATCAGAAATGGTTGACCCCCGGGCAGAACGCCGGAGCCCACATAGCGCACGAAACCCGGCGCATCGAGGCGGGCAAGGAGCTCCACTTCGCGCTTGAAGCGCTGAATGTGCTCGGGCTGCACGTGCCTGAGCAGCTTGACCGCCACGAGCTGACCGCGTGCGCGGTCACGCGCCTGGTACACCGTGCCGCCCCCGCCAGACCCGGCGAGTCTCAGGAGCTCGAAACGTTCCGCGACGACGGCCCCCACGTGCATGCTACTCCGAGTAATAGCTCCGTTGTTCCCGGCTTGAAAGCGCTCGGGACGTCTCGGAACAGGACACGCTTCATTCGGCTCAGAAGGCCCGCTACTCTCGATTTTCGGTCGCCCCCAATGCGCAATCCGACTCCGGCATGGCTCGCAAACGCTTCTTGATCGTCGGCGACGGCGCGGCCGGGATCACCGCCGCGGAGACGCTTCGGCGGCTCGACCCGACGGCGACCATCGGCCTCTACACTGACGAAGCCAACCCCGGTTACTATCGAGCGGCGCTCACCAACTACCTGCTCGGCGAGCTGCGCGAAGATCAACTCTGGTGCGTCGGCCCCGAGTTCTACGACACGCGCAAGATCCATCGCGTGTTTGCGCGCATCACCCACGTCGACGCGGCGAAGCGCGAAATTTGGGATAGCGCGAGCAGCGCTCCAGTGCCGTACGACGAGCTCTTGATTGCGGCGGGCGCCCGTCCCAGGCCGCCGAGTTTTCCGGGCGCGGACTTGCCGGGAGTCACCACGTTCCGCACACTGCAGGATGCGCAGCGCGTCATGGACCGCTTGCGCATGCAAAGCGTGCAGACCGCCGCGGTGCTCGGGGGCGGGCCGCTCGGGCTCGAGTGGGCACACGGCCTTCACGAGCGCGGCGTGAAGGTCACGATCGTGGAACGCAGTAGCCGCTTCATGCCGCGCGTGCTCGACGAGACCGCGTCGCACCTGCTCACGGTGCGGCTGCGGCAAGCCGGCATCGATGTGGTGCAAGGGGAACAGGTGGCTCGCGCGTTTCCGGCGCAGAACGGCGCGGTCGGGGCGATCAGCACCGAATCGGGTCGAGCCATCCGCTGCGACCTCCTGTGTGTCGCGTTCGGTGTGGTCCCGAACAGCGAGCTCGTCGCCAGCGCCCAGGTGCCGCTCTCGAGCTCGGGTGCGCTCCAGGTCGATCGGCGCATGCAGACCGGAGTGCCGGGAATTTGGGCCGCGGGCGACTGCGCGAGCGTGGACGGCGAGTCGTTTCAGCTCTGGGAGCCGGCGCGCTTACAGGGTCAGGTCGCGGCCTTCAACATGGCGGGGCAGAGCGCGTCGTACCGAACGGGATCGTTCTACTTTGCGACGCGCTTGTTCGATCTCGATTTCGCGAGCGTGGGCAGCACGGCGGAGGCGAGCGCGCCCGGGGACGTGGCGATAGACATGCCGCGCGGCACGGGTGCCATCGCTTACCGTAAGCTCGTCTTCAAAGACAATCGACTGGTGGGTGCGCTCCTGCTCGGCGAGCGTCAGGCGCGCGTGAGGCGCATGGGACGCACATTGAAGCGCTTGATCGACTCGGGGCTCGACGTGAGCACCGTGCGAAACCGGCTCCTCGATCCGACCTTCTACCTCGAGGGGTGGCTCGATGCGCGCAAGCTCTTGGCTCCGCCGCCGAGCAGTCCTGGCACCACGCTCCTGGCGGCCGCCAAGTTGCGGGGCACGCAAGCCTTGGATTTCGGCAAGAGCCCGGCGTTCGCGACCGAGAAGCTCTCTGCTTCTCCGGTCGCCGACGGCACGCTGGCGCTGCCCTCCATGAATTTGGCGGGGGCGCCGGGCACAGTGGCGCTGCCGAGCTCTGCGTTCGCCGCGCTCGGGACGGCGCTGTTGGCGGGCGCTGGCCGAGGGACTCGCGTGCTTTCGATCGGCCTCCACGCCGAAGCGGCCGCGCCAGTGCCCGTGCAAACGGCGGCGCTCGCGGCAGAGCTCGAAATCGCCGGCCAGCGCCGGGCTTTCACCCGCTGGCCGGTGCGGCTCGGCCGCGCACCCGAATGTGAAGTCGCCCTGACGGATCCGGCCGTGGCCGTGTTGCACGCTGAAATCGTACTGGCGAACGCTGCGCTGTACCTGCGCGACTTGGGCGCGCGCAGCGGTACGTGGGTGAACGGAGTGGCCGTGAGCTCGGCACAGCGTCTGCGAGACGGCGATCGCATTCGGATCGGCAACACGGAGCTCACGCTGCGCGCAGCGACGCTGCCGGCCGAGCCCGCGCGCGAGAGGCTTTCGGCGTCTGCGCCGCGGCTCGAGCTGCGTTCGGGGGCCGCGCGCGGTTTGTGCTTCGCTCTCGGCGACCGAGAGTGCGTGATTGGCCGCAGCGCCGAGTGCCAGATTCGCATCGACGAGCTCGGGCTCAGTCCGCGCCACGCGCGCATCCGCGGCAGCGCTTCGCGGTACTGGCTCTCGGACCTCGGCAGTGAGCTCGGCACGTTCGTCGCCGGGCGCCGCCTGCAGCCCGGTGAGGAGCTCGAGTTGCAGGAGAACAGCGGCGTGTCCTTCGGCAGCGTCGAGGCGCGGTTCACCCGCGCGCCTCGGGCGCTTCCGACGCTCCTGCTCGGGCCGAGCGCGCGCTTGACGGTCACGAGTGGTGCGGCCCGAGGTCAGAGCATCGCACTCGGCCCCAAGACCCGCGTGGGAAGCCAGCCGGCCTGCGAACTGTGCGTCGGCGGGCTCGCAGCGCAGCAGCTCGAAGTCGTGAGCCACGGGCGCGCGTTTTGGGCAAAAGATCTGGCCGGCGGCATCTTCCGCGCGGGCGCGCCGCTCGGGCCGGAGTATCAGCCGCTCGCTCACGGCGATCTACTGCTCGGGCCGGCGGGAATCATGCTCCACTTCGAGGAGAGCGAATGACGCCGCAAGAACAAAGCTTCGCAGCGCGCGTCGAGGCTCAGACCTTGGCCTGCATCGGCTGCAACGATTGCCTGCTGTCCTGTCCACTCAGCGAGGCGCGTGCG
>DATHEN010001430.1:0-3724 GCA_035318565.1 Polyangiaceae bacterium | reverse complement strand
TGCACGCGCTCAACTACTGCATGCTGTTGCCGGGGCCCGAAGCGCAGCAACTCGCCACTTACATCGGCTGGCTCTTGCACGGAGCCAAAGGCGGCGTGATCGCCGGCACGTTGTTCGTATTGCCCGGCTTCGTCGCGATCCTGGCGCTCAGCGTACTGTATGCGCGCTTCCGGGAGGCCGTGGTGGTCGACGCCTTGTTGTTCGGTGTCAAGGCCGCGGTGCTCGCCGTAGTAGTGGAAGCGCTGCTCAGGATCGGGCGGCGGGTGGCGCGAACCCGCGCGATGCTGCTGGTTGCGGCGTTCGCGTTCATGGGCATCTTCTTCTTCGAGGCGCCGTTTCCACTGATCGTGCTCGGCGCGGGACTTCTCGGCTACGCCGGCGGGCGGCGCTGGCCCGAGCAGTTCGTGGTGCTCGAAGGCGGGCGTGCGGCGGTGGGTCCAGAGGCGGTAGCCGGAGACACGCTGCTCCAGGACGCATGCGCGAGCGCGGTCCGGCCTTCGTTTCGCCGGGCCGTGAAGGTCAGCGCCGTGTGTCTTGCGCTGTGGGGCATTCCGCTCGCCCTGCTGGCGGTGCTGTTCGGCACGCGCAGCGTTTTTTTCGAAGAAGGGCTGTTCTTCAGCAAAGCCGCGGTCGTCACGTTCGGGGGTGCGTATGCAGTGCTGGCGTACGTCGCTCAGCAGGCCGTAGATCGGTATGGCTGGCTTGCGCCGGGCGAAATGCTGGATGGTCTCGGCATGGCCGAGACCACGCCGGGTCCGCTGATCATGGTCGTACAATTCGTTGGTTTCATGGGCGCTTACCGGCATCCGAGTGGCCTCGATCCGGTGCTCGCGGGCGTGCTCGGCTCGATCGTGACCACGTGGGTCACGTTCGTGCCGTGCTTCTTCTGGATCTTCCTGGGAGCACCCTATGTGGAGGCGCTCCGCGGTAAGCGCGAGCTCAGCGCGGCGCTATCGACGATTACGGCTGCGGTCGTCGGGGTGATCGCGAACCTGGCCGTGTGGTTCGCCGTGCATGTGATTTTCACCCGAGTCAGCGAGCGGCACTTTGCCGGCGGGCTGCGCTTGTTCATGCCGCAGCTGGAGACGCTCGACGTAGCAGCTCTGCTACTGACGCTGGGCGCCTGCGTGGCAATGCTGCGCTACAAGCTCGGCATGTTGACCACGCTGCTCGCCAGCGGGCTCTTGGGCTTGGCGTACAAGCTGCTCTGGTAACCCAGGTTTAGAGGAACAGCTGCAAGCGTCCGCTCCCGCGCGTGTTGACTCTGTGCGATCTCGACGCTTCGAGTGAAACATCAATCCCCGGCTGCGGCGTCCGATTCCAGCGACGGAGCCGGACCGGCTGAAGCGTCTTCGGGCGGCCCGGCGTCACCGCCCGGTGCCCCTCCGCTGCCTCCGGTTCCGGCTTCACCCCCGCTTCCAGCTTCGCCAGCCGTTCCGCCGATTCCACCCGTGCCGGGGGTCCCGCCCGTGCCGGGGGCTCCACCCGTGCCGGGGGCTCCACCCGTACCACCGCCGCCGCAACTGACGGCGCATGTACCGCCCGGGCAGCAGTGCTGGCCGGCAGCGCAGGTACTCACGACTTGGCATGCTCCGGCAGCGCAGCGCGCCACGCGGCACAGCGTGGCGTCCGAACCGGTACAATCCGCGTCAGCGCAGCACGCCGCGCAGGTGTTGCCGCCGCAGCAACGGGTCTTGCCCGGGCATCCGTCGCTCGTGTGTGCACAGGCTCTGTTCGGCAAACACACGTCGCGCGTGCAGGGGTTCGAGTCGTTGCACTGGCCGTCGTTCGTGCACTGGATACAGCCACCCTGGGCCGGGTCGCAGGTGAAACCCGCCGGGCACAGCGCAGGGTTGGGAGTGCTGCGGCAGCCGTTCGGCGTGCATTCGTCCACCGTGCAAGCAACGCCGTCGTCGCATTCCGCGTTGCTGCAACAGACGGCGCAGCCCGCGCCCTTGCAACAGCGCTTGCCTGCCGGGCAATCTTGATGCGCACAAGCGCCGTTGGCGCAGGTGTCGGTGGTGCAGGCGTCGTTGTCGTTGCACTGGGTCGCCGTGCTGCACTGGGGCGGCGTGTAGCAACCGCGAGCGCGATCGCAAACTTCGCCTCCGCGGCATTGCGTGTCCCTGGGTTCGAACGCGCACACTCCGCCTGCGCAGCGGTTCTCGGTGCAGCTCACGCTGTCTTCACAGGACTCGGCGGAACAACACTGGCTGCACTGACCGGTGCCGGGGCAGCAGTGCTCGCCCGCTTTACACGTCTTGGGGCCGCGAACACACTTGCCCTGACTACAACTATCGACCGTGCAAGGGTCGCCATCTTCGCACTGAGAGTCAGCGCAGCATTCCGCGCAGCCGCTGTCCTTGCAGCAAAGCTTGCCGTCGGCGCAGTAGTCGTTGGCGCAGAAGCCGGCGTTGCAACGATCGGTCGTGCACGCCGAACCATCGTTGCACTGGCCGGCGCTGGTGCACTCGAGCTTCGCTTTGCAGCCGCCGTCGAGCGAGCACGTTTCCGTGTCTTTGCAGCGCGCGTGATCCGGCACATTGGCGCAAACCCCCGCGACGCAGCGGTCCGCCGTACAGGCCATGTTGTCGTCACAATCCGCATCGCCGCAACACTGGCCGCAGGTGCCTGCGCAACACTTCTCGGTGGGGCCGCATTTCGGCGTGTACACGCAGCGCGCACCGACCCCGCAGGCGTCCATCGTGCACGCGTTCTTGTCGTCGCAGTCCTCGGGACCGAGGCAAGCGCGCGTGCTGACGGAAACCGAGCCGCTGTCGCTGCGCCCGGCGTCCGCGTTCACGCCGGCATCGGATCCGGGAGCGACCGAAAAATCTTCGCGTGTGCACGCGCCGAGCAGCACGAAACCGGTGGCAGCTGCAGTTATCAGGGAGCGAAGGGATTTGAAGCCGAACGGTAAGGTAAGCATTTCTACCCTCTCGAGCCGGAGAGTCCTGCTGCGCCAGGAGCAAACATCGGGCCGCGCGACCCGTGCACCGGCGCGAGCGAGCGAGCGCATTGCGACTCCGAGCGGGATTCGGGGATGAACGGCCGCGTTTCGCGCGGGGGCCCGAGTGCAGCGCGCGTCCGCGAGGCGTAGCAAGATGGCCTCGCTGTGTCGGAACGCGGCAGGACGCCGATTGACAATGACATGCCGCGGTAGCACAAGCTCGGGCGGGGTCTTCAGAGTTACCAGCGCGGAGATTCGACGTGAGCTCGCTCTTGGCTGCTCGCCTGCAGATGGCCATCTCGCTGGGCTTTCACATCCTGTTCGCCGTTGCGGGCATGGCCATGCCGCTCTTGATGGTACTGGCCGAAGCGCGCTACCTGCGCACGGGCCAGGCCGTTTACCGGGAGCTCGCCCAGAGCTGGGCCAAGGGCACGGCTATCTTGTTCGCGGTGGGCGCTGTTTCGGGCACGGTGCTGAGCTTCGAGCTGGGCCTGCTCTGGCCGCGTTTCATGGAGCACGCCGGGCCCCTGATCGGCATGCCCTTCAGCCTCGAGGGGTTCGCGTTCTTCCTCGAGGCCATCGCGCTCGGCATTTACCTGTACGGCTGGGATCGGGTCTCGAGTCGCGTGCACCTGGCGAGTGGCGTGGTGGTGGCGTTGAGCGGGCTTCTGAGCGGCGTTTTCGTGGTGGCCGTGAATGCCTGGATGAACACGCCGCGGGGCTTTCGCGTCAGTGCAGCGGGCGAGCTAGTGGATGTGAACCTGTGGCAGGCGT
>DATHEN010001429.1:0-3485 GCA_035318565.1 Polyangiaceae bacterium | reverse complement strand
CGCACGCGGGCGAGCACCTTCCCGCTGTGGTCACGGCTGAACGAGCGATGGTAACGGTAAGGTCACGCTTGCCCGTTCGCGCCTTTTGCTACCAAAGGGGGCATGAACATCCACAGCCGCATCGGATTTCCCCTGGCGCTCACGTTACCCATGCTGTGCGCGTGCGCCGCTGACGTTTCCGCCCCACCGCCAAACCAGGAGAGCACCGGTGTTGCGGATGCAGCGTTGAGCGCGGCCGCAGCTCCGGACATCCCCTTTCGCTTTCACACTATTACGCTTCCTGACGGCAGCGTCATGGGGTGTCCGCTGCCATGGGCCGTTACCGGCTATGGGAAGGTCGCTCAGTGTACAGCGGTCCTGACGGGCCCCTGGGGCACGTTCGGGAGAGTGGGCTTTTACAGCCCTGGCACCGGCGTTTTTGCTCCGACGTCCGGTTGGATCCCGGTCAGCGACATGCACTACAACGGGATCCCGCACGGCGACGGCGTGCTGCGCTCATTTGCAACCCTGGCGACCGCCTACGGTCCGGTTCAGTACAGCACCAAGTACCGAATCATCACGGGTGTGGGCACCAGGGCAAACTGGGGGAACTACAACGAGGCGGCTGGGCAATACTTTCCAGGCAACGACTGGTGGCCCGTGGCCTGGTGAGAGTGCACGAGGAGATGGTGCGAACGAGGATCACCATAAAGAGACGTCGAGGCAGGGAAGCTACGTTGCGGAACTCGTCCAGCCCCACTGGACTGCTATTAAGTAAGTGAAATAATTAATAAATTTACTGGGTTCATGACTGGAGCCAGGCAGTCGGGCATGTTCGGCGGCGATGACGGACGTCAACCCGGCCAAGAGCAGGCGGATGGCTTACGAGCCCGCTCTCGACGGCCTGCGTGGCTTTGCCTTGTTTGGGATGCTGTGTTTCCACTCGGAGTTCAAGTGGGCCATTGGTGGTTTTCTCACCATCCCGACGTTCTTTACGCTTTCGGGTTTTTTGATCACGTCTCTGTTCTTGGTCGAGTGGGAACAGACCAAGCGCATTCGTCTTGCACAATTCTGGGCTCGGCGCTTTCGACGGCTGATGCCGGCGGCGCTCTTGACCTTGGCTGCCATGAGTCTGTTCGGAGCGTGGGTCGCGGATGCAGATCAGATTGCACGCCTCCACGCTGACGTGCAGTCGGCGTTGTTCTACGTAGCCAACTGGCACTTCATCTTTTCGAATATCGCGTACGCGCAGCTTTTCAGCGCGCCGTCACCGGTTCAACATTTCTGGTCGCTCGCGATCGAAGAGCAGTTTTACTTCGCCTACGCGCTCGTCGCGGCCTTCGGGCTCCGCTTGGGATCGGGCTCTCGGCGTGTCTTCGGTGGTGTACTCGTGGCGCTCGTGGCGCTTTCGGTTCTCAGCTCCGTGCTGCTCACTGCTTCGGGCAGCGCGAGCGATCGTATCTACTACGGCTCCGACACGCGCGCGGCGGAGCTTCTGCTCGGAGGTGTCGCAGCCTTGTTGCTCCACGGTCGCACGATCGAAAACGCTACCGCCCGGCGCGCAGTCGAATGGCTCGGCGTCGTCGCGATGCTGGCGATGGTTGGTATTTGGGCTACCGTGCCGCTCGAGGCACAGTGGCTTTATTACGGAGGATTTGCCGCCTACACGCTGCTCTCCGTGCTCGTGATCGCGGCTGCGGTTCAGCCATCTGGCATCGTCCGCGCATTCCTTTCTGGCAGCGTGATCCGCTGGATTGGCCGTGTCTCTTACGGGGCGTATCTCTTTCATTGGCCCGTGTTTCTCTGGCTTAGCAAGGAACGGACTCACCTGGATGGCCTGCCGCTATTCCTATTGCGATTCGGCGTCACGTTCGGTCTGGCCGAGCTGTCGTATCGGTTTTTCGAATCGCCCATTCGTTCCGGCCGTTGGCTCACGGGTTGGCGTCCCTTCGTGGCCACGCCCGCCGCATTTGCAGCTGTAGTGCTCGGGACATCGGTCACGACTGCGTGCCGCGGACGCGGTAGTGCCGGTACGGGCCCGAGCCCGAGTGCCAGCTCGAGCGCGAGCATCAGCGGCGAGTACGATCCGACCGCGGACGCGCGCGCTCTCGAGGAGTGGGTCGCAAAAGTCAGTTCGGGTAAGCTTCGTCCGGAAAGCGAAGCCGACGGCCTCGGCCCCAAGGACGCGCCGAGCTGGAAACGAGCGAAGCCGCGAGTCGCGTTTTACGGCGACTCCACGGCGCTCTTTCTCGGCATGGGCTTTCAGTACTACATGTCCAACAAGAAGGACTTGCTCCGAATCCGCACCGGCGTTGCTGAACCCGGTTGCGGGCTCGCGCGAGTCGGGACGTATCGCTGTCGCAACAGGGAGTTGACCCGACCGAACCACTGCAAGGAGCGCGACGTCACCTGGAAAGAGGGCATCAAGACGGGCAGGCCGGACTTGACGGTGGCATTCGTGGGGCCTTGGGACGTGTGCGATCGCAAGCTTCCGGGGGACGATCAATGGCGCGCGTTCGGCGATCCCGTCTTCGACGAGTACTTTCGCAAGGAGCTGCTTTCCGCGTCCGATCTGCTGCTCGCTGATGGCGCGCTGGTCATCTGGCTGACGCATCCCGCCATTCAACAGCGCGATCTCGGCGGCAAGCTGCCGGAGACACCGTTTTCGGAGTCCGATCCCAGGCGCATGCGGCGCATGAACGAGCTGATTCGCGAACTCGAGCGGCTTCGCCCCGGAAAGCTGAAGATCGTCGATCTCGCCAAGCACATGCAGGACTTACCCAAAGGTGAGCTCGATCCGGTGTACCGGCCCGACGGCACGCACTTCGGCCTCGCTGGCGCGCTCAAGATGACCAACAATTGGCTCGGCCCGGAGGTCCTGCGCGTCTACCGTGAGGCCGGCGCTAGCGCGGGGAGTCGATGAACGGTTTGCGGAACGGTACCTTCGGAAATTCGAACTAGCGAGCGGGGGCAGCTCGAGGAGCCCCAGCCGACTCACGCCATCAACATCGTCAACGGACCCTGATAATTGGCGCGATCTTTCAGGTCGCGATCGCCGAAGTAGTTAATCTCCGTCCGCCCCACTGCATGCGCGAGGCTGACGAGCAGTTTGTTGTGGGGCACGCGTGCGGTGCCGTTGATGTCGCGCAGGCGTAGATAGCGCCCCAGGCGGAGTGTGCGGCCGCCGCCGCCGGCGATGACCGCGGGATGGCGCATGTGCTGGTTGTCGTGGCCGAAGTGACCGAACTCGCTGTGCCAGAAGATGACGGTGTTATCCAGTATCGAGCCGCCGTTGGGATCGAGCGGGTCGGTTACTTTGGAGAACTCGTCGAGCACGGCGGCAAAGTGCCCTGCGGCCCAGCGCAGGCCCGCGGTGTAGCCCTTGCGGAGCGTGGTCAAGCGAGTACCGGTGGCGCTCCAATAGTCGTGCACCAGGTTTTCGTGGAAGCGGTAGCTCGCGCCGTAGAGCGCGGCGGCGCCCGAAGCTTTGACCTCGGGGATCTCGG
>DATHEN010001428.1:0-2663 GCA_035318565.1 Polyangiaceae bacterium | reverse complement strand
ACGTAATGTTCGCCCGCGTGGGGAAGCTCGAAGCTTTCATTGGTCTCGACTTCCGGAGGCAACCCGCCCGCGTCGCCCGTGCCACCGCTACCCCCGGTGTTGCCGAAGCCGGCGCCCCCGCCGGCCCCCGCCTCGGCTCCGTTGCTTCCTCCGCGACCCGCTTCGTCTGCGCGCCCGGCTTCGTCGCTGTCATTGCCAGCGCCGCAGGCGGCCGCGATCAGCGCGAGCCCGACCAATCCAGCACCCAGTGTCGTCCACCCCAAGCGCATTGGCTAGGCCGTGAGCATGCCCTGTGCCACGTGGCCCTGCACGCCAATTCGCGCCTGGAAGTGCCGGCAATGCCGACAGAGCTGTCAGGGTTCCGGCCACGAATGGCACACGCGTGCCAGGCGCTATCGCGCAGCGCAACGCATCACTGAAGCACGACGTCGCCCGCAGTCGCCGGCGTCTCGTCGTCGCCGACGCTGTTCTCGTTGCCGTAGCCGAGCTGACCCCAGTATTTGGCGTTGCCCCAGCAGCGTACGTGACCGTTGGTGAGCACGGCGCACGTATGAGAATGACCCGCCGCCACGTGGCGCACGTTGCCGCCCACGTTCACATCCCCAGCGCTGGCGGGAGACTCATTGTCGCCGATGCCTTGCTGGTGCCCATAGCCGAGCTGACCGAAGCCGTTGTGACCCCAGCAGCGCACGCGACGCGTCGAGAGGAGCGCACAAGTATGATTGGCGCCCGCGCTGATCTGAACGACATCTCCTCCAATATCCACGTCAGCGCCGGGTGCGGCGAGATTCCGCGTATTGCCATAACCGAGCGCCCCGTAGCTCCCCAGCCCCCAGCAACGCACCTTGCCGCTACCGAGCAGCGCGCACGTGTGCGAGCTGCCCGCAGTGACTTCGATCACGTCCCCGCCGACGTTCACGTCGCCAGCGCTTTCCGGCAGCTCGTCGTCGCCGATGGTTGGAGTGCCCTCGCCGTAGCCGAGCACGCCGCCGAAACCCCAGCAGCGCACTTTGCCGTTCACGAGCAGCGCGCACGTATGCGAGTCGCCCGCCGTGAGCTGCCGCACTTCACCGCCTACTTGCACGTCACCGGCGCCCGCGGGCAGTTCGTCGTCTCCCAACGTGGCCGTGTTGCCGTAGCCGAGCTGGCCTGCGGAGTTGTACCCCCAGCAGCGCACCTTGCCGTCATTCAACAGCGCGCAGTTGTGTGCCGCTCCGGCGGACACTTGGCTCGCCTTACCGCTACCCAGATTCACGTCGCCCATGCCTGACGGATACAGGGATTCGCCGACGTTCTGCTCATTGCCATAGCCGAGCCGGCCCGAATACCCCATGCCCCAGCAGCGCACTCCTCCGGAATCGAGCACGGCGCAGGTGTGCTCCGTTCCGGCATCCAGGGACACGACTCGGCCGCCGATATCCACGAATCCCGCAGTCAGGGGCAGCTCGTTGTTACCGATCGTGTCATCGCGAATCAAGCAAGTCGGACCACACGGCGCCGACGGAATTTCGTAGCCGAGCTTGCCGTAAGAGCCGTCCCCCCAGCAGCGGACGTTGCCACTCGCCAGGACTGCACACGTATGCCTGCCGCCCAAGCTCAGCTGTTGCACCGGCCAAAACGTCTCACCGGTCCCGCGCAGTAGCGTGTTGGCCTGCGGCTCGGGAAAGCCGCTGCTCCACGCGGAGTAGGACACGCCGATCGCCGCAGATGATGCTCCGACACGCGCTGGCGTGAACGTGAACGTGAGGGTGCAGCTCGAGTCCGCTGCCGGCAGCGGAGGAAACGTGGACGCCGCCGCTTCTTCTATCGTGAGCGCCCGTACGGGTGCCAGCGTCGCTCTGGCGGAGCACGAGCCTCCCGTTAACGAGAACGGCGGGCTCAGCCCGAGCACGAGCCCGCTGCCGGCGTCGAGCCGCGCGGCCTCCATACCCGTGTTGGCCAACGAGAGTGTTTTGGTGAGCGAGGTGCCGATCGCCTTGGTCCCGAAGTCGTATTCCGGTGCGCTCGAGAATGCGACTCGTGCGCCCGCGTGCGCGCCCGTGCCGATGCTAGAAAGTGAAAGCACACGTTCCACGGGACCGTTGTCCGGCCAGTTGTAGGGCACGCTCAAGATGCTCTGCGCGTGCCCCGGTTCCGTGGGTGCGTACGTCACCGCGAGCGTGCAACTGCCTCCGTTTGGAGCGAGCGTCTCAGCCGATTTGCAGCTTCCACCCGATAGCGTGAACGTTCTACCGCTGCCATAGGAAGCGAGGCTGATCACACCGAGCCGCGCGCTGGCACTCCCCGAGTTCGTGATCGTGAAGGTCTGCGTTTTGACCGAGCCGACCGCCACGAGACCGTACGCGTGCCAAGACGTGCCGTCGACCACTCGTGCACCGGAAATCGAGAGTGAGGCCGAGTCACACTGTGCAGCAATCAAGGGACTCACTGTCAGCAGCACCACGACCTTCAACGTTCGAAAGCGAAGCGCAAAATTCATGCGCTCTATGTCAGCAAAAAGCACGCCCACCCGCCGCCCACGTGGCTTCGGCGAATATGGCGCGCTCTTGCTGACTACGTCGGCGTAAATCTATCGCGCCTGATCGTACTCGAGCTGTCACAAGTGTCATGTGGACGACAGCTCTGGCATGCCACATTACGACGCCGTGTGAGCCGGATGTCTC
>DATHEN010001427.1:0-2962 GCA_035318565.1 Polyangiaceae bacterium | reverse complement strand
CGGCGGACGGCTGCTCAACAGCATGCTGGTGACCGTGTTCGCCGCGATGGGCCTCGCCCCCGCGGACTACGAGCGCAACGGCGTGGCCGGTTTCGGCGACTACGAGGGGCGAGAGAGCGAGAAGTACGCCGGCTACGTGAGCCCCGCGGAGCGCAGGAAGCCGCTGCCCTACCTGTTCAAGTAACGACGAGCGCGCGGTGGCGGTAAGGGCGCATGATGCAAGCGCTCGACGGCGCAGGAAACTGCGCTTCACTGCCCACGACCGTATCGTGCGAAACCGCGAACGGGCTGCGATCGCATCGATCACGTCTTCCACAACCCGCAGGTTTCGTTCAACGCGTACCTCGACAAGTACTTGTTGCTGCACAGCGACACGACCAACAGCGTGACCCTGCGTTGGGCCGAACGACCCGAAGGTCCGTGGCAACGGCTGGCGACCTTCGAGACCTTGCACCTCTGCGACCTGGTTCGTACGCGTCGTGCCGGGGTTGCTGCTCCTGCTCGGCGCGGCACTCGCGGCAGCCGACTGGCTGCTGCCCTTGCGCGGTACGCTGTCCACCGGCGTCGCCGCGGCGTACTCGCTGCTCGTGCTGCCGTGGGCTGCGGTCGTCCTGCGCGACGAGCCGCTGCCCGTCACGCAGCCGGCGGTGATCGGCGCTGCGCCGCGCATGTTCGAGTCGGTGCGCGCGCGCCTGATCTTCCACGGCAGCCTGCTCCTGCTGCTGCTCGGTTTCCTCGCGGCTCGGGAGAGTGTTGACTTCCGTCTCATCGCCGGCCGCTTTCGTGACTTCCCCGCGCTCGCGTGTTCCCCGAGTCCAGCGTTTTTCCAGGTACGCTGTGGGCGTGACCTCGAACCCGGTCGCCGAAGCCCGAGCCGCCTACGCGGAGAAGATCCGCGGGCTCGCGGGGATTCGCACGGAGTCACTGGTCCGGTCGTTGGCGTCGGTTCCGCGCGAGGATTTCCTCGGCCCCGGCCCGTGGAAGCTCCTGCGGCCGACCGACTTCGGGCGCGGCTACGTCGACACGCCCGACGCGGATCCGCGCCATCTCTACGACAACGTGCTGGTGGCGATCGATCCGGCGCGGCGGCTCAACAACGGCGAGCCCGCGGCCCTGCTGCGCTGGCTCGACTCACTCGAGCTGCGCGCCGGGGACCGCTTCGTGCACGTAGGCTGCGGCGTCGGTTACTACACCGCGGTCGCCGCGGAAGCGGTGCGACCAGGCGGGCACGTGACCGGGGTCGAGATCGATCCCGGGCTCGCGGAGCGCGCGCGCCGTAACACGGCGAAGCTCGATGACGTCGAGATACTCTCCGCGGACGGCACGGCCTTTGGCGGCCGCGGCTTCGACGCGATCTTCGTGAACGCCGGCGCCACCGACATATCCACACTCTGGCTCGACTCACTCGAGCGCGGTGGCCGGCTGCTCCTGCCGCTCACCATCGAGATCCCGAACGTGGGCAACCATGGGGTCGGCTTCATGTTACTCGTGCGCCGCAACGACGACGGCTGCACCGCGGAGTTTCAGACGCCGGTCGGGGTCTATCACTGCGCGGGCGCGCGCAGCGACGCGGGCGACTCGCGGCTGCGGCGATTCTTCGACGGCGGCATGCCTGCGGGCGCGCGCCGTCTGCGCCGTGATCGTCACCACCAAGACGCGAGCTGTGCGCTGCACGGTGACGGGTTCTGTCTCTCCGTCCCCTGAAATCCGCGCTCGCTTGCCTGGCCATGGTGGCCAGCCACAGAAGTAGATCGCTACGCGTGCGAGCGAACACCGAGCTCGAGCACGAAAGATAGCTGGTTCAGGCCGACCAAGCCTCACGTGCTGCGCAGTGAGTGTCGCGATGATCGCATCGATCCACGACTACAGCAGGTACGAGCTTGCAGTCATCGGCAGTACGAATCCCCGATGTCGGTGTGGTGACCGCCATCGCGATGGGCTCGGTGTTCGCTCTCCTTGGCGTCACAAACGCGCCACGACGACCGCGAACGTGCTGCTTTCTCGTTGGAGGGAGCGCACCCTGAACGTCGGTGATGAAGCATTCCACCCGAGACGAGCAAGAGCCACAGCGCATCTTTTCGGTGGGTGAGAACAGAGTTGCCGCGAGCGCTGGCAAAGGGATGAACAACGTACTGATCAAGAAGCTTCTGCTAATCGAAGACAATCCCGGGGACGCTCGTTTGCTCCGCGAGATGCTCGGCGAGCTGGGCTCGCACAACGCGATCGTGACTCATGTCCAGCGCATGAGTGAGGCCGAGCAGCATCTCGCGCTGCACGCGTTCGACGTCATCCTGCTCGACCCAGGATTACCCGATTCACAAGGGCTCGAATCGATACGCCGTGCACATGCCGCTGCGCCGAACGTTCCGCTAGTGGTGCTCACGGTTCTGGACGACGACTCGCTTGCCGTGCATGCCCTGCGCGAAGGTGCGCAGCACTACCTGGTCAAGGGGCAGATCGAAGCGCGCGGACTGTTGCGAGCCGTGCGCTTCGCGATCGAACGCAAGGCCATGGAAGACGCGCTGTTCGCGGAGAAAGAACGCGCGCAAGTCACGCTCAACTGCATCGGCGACGCGGTGATCTGCACGGACGTTGCGGGAGACATCACCTTCCTGAACGTGGTCGCGGAAAAAATGACGGGCTGGGTCTGGCAAGAGGCTGAAGGACGGCCTGTGGCCGAGGTGGTGCGAATCGTGGACGCGACGACTCGTGAAGCCATTCCCAATCCGCTGGACATCGCGATTGGGCAGGATTGCACCATGCACCTGCCGCTGAACTGCCTCCTACTGCGGCGCGACGGGATCGAGATCCCGATCGAGGACTCGATCGCCCCGATCCACGACCGTGAAGGACGCCCGACCGGGGCGGTGGTCGTCTTCCGCGACGTGAGCGCGGCGCGCACGATGGCGCTGCAGATGAGCCACTCGGCCCAGCACGATTTTCTGACCGGTTTGCCCAATCG
>DATHEN010001426.1:0-2238 GCA_035318565.1 Polyangiaceae bacterium | reverse complement strand
TGCGATCGGGCTCGTGCGCGAGCTTCATGTTGGCGTTGCCCGTCACGTACGCTTGCGTCACGCCTTGCACCAGCACGGGCATGGACCTGCGGATGGCGATGTTGCTCGCTCCGCTGTGCAAGCGCAGGCCCTCGAGCACGAGCAGCATGTTGCCTTCGACGTTCTGCCGTTCGGAGCGCGCTTTGGCCGTCAGCCGCGGAATGCGGATGGTAGTGAAGCGGCCGCTATTGCTGGACGTGGCCGTGAAGTCCACGTCGCGGAGCTCGAGTCCCAGGGCGGGGACGGCCAACATGCCATCCTGCATGCGCGCGTCGCCGCGAATGTCGGCCGTCCAGCGGCGCTGGTCGGGTAGCTTGGGATCCGGTTCCAGCCCGAGCTTGGCGGTCAGCTTGGCGTCGATGCGGCCCTGTAGCTGCGTCAGCGCGCTGCTGAGCAGCGGCTGTAGTAGCACCGAGTCGAATTCCTTGGCCGTGACCGTGGCGCGCAGCGGCTCTCCCGCGGCGACGGTCGGGGTCAGTCCCCGCCACGTGAGCGGAGCGAGCAGCTCTGCGTCCAGTCTGCCGCGTTCGCTCGCGAACGAGAGTCGGCTCTCGAGCGTGCGACCTTTCGAATGCAAATGGAGCCTGCCGGTTCCGACGGCCACCTGGTCCACGCGCGTTTCACGAATCTCGATGTCGGCTTCCAGTGTGGGCACCAGCGCACTGCGCTCGAGGTAGAAGCTGCCGTAGGTGCGGCCGGACACGTGATTGTCGGCCAGCGTGGGTATGACCTGCACCGGCAGACCATCCAGCGCCAGCCGCGCGTCACCGGTCCAGAGCGGGCGGTTCGCGGCGGGCTTGCCGAACAGATCGTCCCACGACGCGGTGCCGCGCGTTCCGAACTCGGCCACACGCCGTCGCTCCTGGAACACTTCCGCCGTGACCACGAAACGTCCCGTGGCTTTTTCGTATTCCGCGTTGCCCTGCACGTTCACGGGCAAGGCCAGGGTGCCTCCGAGCACGGTGATGTTTTTCGCATCGACGGTGGCGCCGAACTTCGGTTCGTGCAGTGTGCCGCCGAGTGCGGCGCGGCCGCCGACCAGCCCCGAGAACGTGTCCGGTCGCAGCTCGAGCGGTAGCCGCTCCAGATTTTGTTCGGGCACCGACATCACGACGTTCAGCGGGGCATCGAGCAGCTGCGCGCCGAGTTCCCGTGGTGCCTGGACGAAGCGCTGTAGATCGACGCGAGCCGTGGCCTCGGCTCCCACCAGGATGGCACCCTGGTAGGCCACGGCGCCGTTCAGTTTGGTTCCACCCGTCTCGCCGTCGACCGAACCGCTCGCGAGCAGCTCGAAGCTCGTGAGCTCGAGCGGCGGAGCGTCGATGCCGGCCTCACGCGCCTGCACCACGGCGAGCCCGCGTGTGCCGACGGCATCCACGTAGACGCTGGGCAGGGCGGCGGGTACGCGGCGCTCCACGCGCAGGCGCGCGTAGCCGTGGCCACGGATCTCTTCGATGCGCGCGCTCTCCGGCATGAAGTACACCGCGTTCGCGAGCTCGACCCGATCGAGCTGAATTTCGGCCTTGCCGAGCATGTCGCGCCAGGATGTGGGATCGCTCACGTGGCCGGCGAGCTGGGCGTTCCAGGTGGCGCCGAACGCGCCGATGTCTTGCACCTGTCCGGACACGTCGCCGGTCACGTTCTGATCCTCGAGGTTCGCGTTCATGCGCAACGAAATGCCGCCGAGCGAGCGCAGCGTGCCGTTACCGAGCGCCACGAACACGCGTCCGCGTTGCACGTCGCGTCCGGCGCTCACGTCCGCGGTGACGCGCAATTTACCGCCGACCAGTCCGCGCGGCAGCCCGAGCACACGAGCCAGCGCGTCGAGATCGAGCTCTTCGGCGTCGATCTTCGCTTCGAGCAAGTTCGGCCGCAGGCGCACCCAGCCATCGAGCGTGCCGCCCGCGCCCTCGAGGTGTAGATCGCGAAGCTCCAAGTTTCCACCGGCGAGGTCCACGCTGCCCACCTGTCCGCGCAGCCCCACGCCTTCGCGCTTCACCTCGAGCTCGAGCTTGTCGATACGAGGCCCCCGCTGGGTCACCACCGTGCCCTTCGCGTTGACGCTGGGGCCGAAGTCGTCTTCGAGGGCGGCGCTGACCACCGGCGAGCGGATCGGGCCCTCTGCACGCGCGCTCATCCGGCTGAAGGCGAAGTCGCCCGCGTTGATGTCGCGACCGCGCAGATCGGCCTGGATCACGA
>DATHEN010001425.1:0-7105 GCA_035318565.1 Polyangiaceae bacterium | reverse complement strand
AGCTGTTCGCGATCACGGCGAACACGGCGATCGCAGGAACGGCGGCGCGGAAGGGACGCGTCATGCCCGGCCAGGCACGCACACACATCACGCCCATGGGCACGACCAACACGAAAAATGTGTACGGATGCACGAGCAGCGAGAGCGCCAGAGTCAGCGCGCTGAGCACTGCCGTGACTGCTCGGGGTGAGCGCGTGAAGCGATAAAACAAGCCGAGCGGCACGAGAGCCACGTAGCTGCCGAACGGCCACGCCAGCATGCCGATCCACCAGAAGTAATGCGTCTGCGAGTCGAAGAACCAGAGCAGGCTGCCGATCGCGCTGAAGAGCAGCGCCTGGGCTGCGCTGAATCGAAGTAGCCGCGCGCCGACCCAGGCCAGCGCCGGGATCGTCAGCGGAGCCGCGACTACCAGCAAATTGAACGCGAGCGCCTTGGGCAGTCCCAGGCTGTGGAGCGCGTACGTCCACAGGTTCCAAAAATTGTTGTCACAGTCGAAAAGCACGCCGGCGGGATGCCCGGCGAGCAAGGAAGGATCATACGACCAGATTTTTCCCCAGCCTCGCATGGCGTCCGCGAATCGCGATGCCTGGCCGAAGTGCGTGTCGAAGTCTCCGCTACGCAGCGGAACGGCGTTCCAAAAAGCCGCCGGTGGCTCGAAGTACAAGCAGAGCCGCGTGTGGCCGACTAGCAACACGAGCGCGCCGAGCACGAGCAAGAAGCGCCGTGAAACATCGAACGTTGCGAAGAAGCGGCGCATCGGCTCACGCATTCTCGCAACGTTTAGTCGATGCTTCGGACATGCACACGGTCTAATCGCGGACTCTACCGGCCACGTAAGTCAGTTGACGGGTACGCGCGTCACTCGGATACTCCGATGCGAGCCGCGCCGCGACTGTAGCTGCCCTGGCGACGTGAGCGGCTGCGCCGCGGAGGGATCGGACCCATGCACCAAGGACCTTCGAACGCTGCGTCGCGCCTGCCGCGGCTCATGCTTGCCGCACTCGGTGCGCTCGCGTTGTGCGCGCTCGGCGCCGCACCCTCGCAGGGCTGCGGATCCATACCCGGCGGCAGCGGCGGGGCGGCCGGCAGTGGTTCCGGTCCCATCCATGTTTGCGGCGATGGACGCATCAGCGGCATGGAGCGGTGCGACGGCACGAATCTCGGCGGCCGCACGTGCGCGACGTCTGGCGTGAACGAAGCGAATGGAAAAGTGCTCGGCACGCTGCGCTGTGATCCACGGACTTGTACTTACGACGTTCGCGCTTGCTCCTATCCCGTTTGCGGGAACGGGATCATCGAGGGGCAAGAGGGATGCGATGGCACCACTCTGTCGCCGGACGCCACGTGCGGTGAGGGCAATCCGGTCAATATCGTATGCGACCCGCACACCTGCAGTCAGGACAACATTCTCAGCTGCAAGCCGGCAACGTGCGGCAACGGTCGGCTCGATGGCAACGAAAGGTGCGACGGCACGAATCTGGGCACAGAGACTTGCGAGACTCTGGTCGGCATTTCGAACCCCACCGGCCTCAAGTGTTTTGCCAACTGCCAGTATGACACTCGCGCCTGCCGCCAACGCTCCGGCTTCTGTGGCAACGGCATCGTCGAACGAGACCAGGAACAGTGCGACGGCGACATTTCGTGCCAGCAATACGCCGTCCAGGCAGGCCTTCCTGCCGACTATTACTTGGGAGGCACGGTTCGCTGTGATTCCACCTTTTGCACGGTGAAGTCCGCGAACGAATGTGTCGTGAACCGGTCGCACTGCGGCAACGGCATCCTGGAGACTCAGTACGGAGAAACCTGTGACGGCGCCAATCTTGGCGGCAAGACCTGCCAAGCCGCTGGGTTTCCCTTCGGCACACCGCGCTGCTCGCAGAGCTGCCAGATCGACATCTACTCCGGCTGCTTCGGCGGCTGCATCAACTTGAGCCGCGCCATTTACTGCCAGTGACGCGGGCCGCGTCTCGTTCTATGACCGGGACGCCGCCTCCTCGCGGCGCCTGAACCGCCGCAGAAAGAGCACCAGTGTGGCCTAGTGCCTCACCCGGTTGCTACGCCCGGCTTGGCGTGTAAAAAAAGACGCTTACCCCGGTTTCTCGCGCGCCCCAACCGAGGCTCGCGTCGAGCTCAGTAATGCCCACTCCGCCGCCCGGCCGTGACTCCTTCGTCGGATACGACGCTGGCGATGTGATTGCCGGCAAGTACCGGCTCGTGCGCAAGCTCGGGCAAGGAGGGGTGGGCACGGTCTGGCTTTCACGCAATATAGTGCTGGACGCCGTGGTCGCTATCAAGCTGATCCGGCCGGGTCTCGACGCGCCGGACGCCGCGGACCGCCTGCTGAAGGAGGCGCGGGCGGAGGCCAAGCTGGAACATCCCGCCATCGTGCGTGTGTTCGACTTCGGCGAGACCGAGCACGGGCAGCCGTTCATCGTCATGGAGCTGCTCGAAGGACAGGACCTGGGTGATGCGCTGGACGAATCGGAGCGCCTCGAACCACGCAAGGCCGTGCAGATTCTGCTGCCGGTGATCGAGGCGCTCGCCTCGGCGCATGACCAGGGCATCGTGCATCGCGATCTGAAGCCCGAGAACATATTCCTCGCCAAGGAAGGCAAAAAGGTACAGCCCAAGGTCGTGGACTTCGGCATTGCCAAGCTCACGCAGAACGACGTGGTGCTGACGCGTGTCGGTGCCGTGCTCGGTACGCCGGCGTACATGGCGCCCGAACAAGCGCGCGGGGACGACGACGTGGACCACAGGGTGGATACGTGGGCCATCTCGCTCGTGCTCTACGAGTCCATCGTCGGAGAGCGGCCATTTCGCGGCGACAATTACAACGCCGTGCTCCGCGCCGTGATCGAAGACGATATCGCGCCGTTCGAAAAGTTCGGCATCATCGAGCCGGAGCTCTGGCGCATCGTGCGCGTCGGCATGAAGAAAGAGCGCTTGAAGCGCTGGCAATCGATGCGCGAGCTCGGCACTGCGCTCGCCGCGTGGCTCTTGAGGCAAGGGGTGACGCAAGACGTCACGGGCGACTCTTTGCAGGAAACATGGTTGTCCGGTGGAAGCGTCGCCGAGCTCACCGAGGAGCAGCCGGTGAGCTCCGAAGGTCCCGCCGGCGTGCGCGAGAGCGGACTGCCGCATTCCGTGGACGTGAACGGCCCGCATGCCGCGCTGCAGCGGCGCCGCCGCCGGGGAGCGGGGCTGGCGCTGGGGGCGGTTGCGATCGCGGCCGGCGTTTTGTGGTTGAAAGGCGCGCTCGAGTCGTCGCAGGCTTCCGAGTTGTCCCAGGGCAACCTGGTGAAGCTCGGCAGCCGCATGACTCCTCCAGATCCCCTGTTCCGCGAACCGCGTGCCTCGCGGCCGCCCGCTGAAGAGCCTCGCAGCGCGCCCGCCGTACCGGCGCCGAGCAAACCTTCGGCCAGCGCTCCGCAGGCGAGCGCTGTCCCTGCTCGGGTGCGGGCTCCGAGCTCGAACACTGCCGCGCCAGGAAAACCGGCCAGCACGCGCGTTCCCGTGCACGCCGATGCCGGCACGAGCGCGCCGGATCCCGGTTTGGACTTGAAGGATCCCTACTGATGCCCGCCCGCCGGCGCGATCGGCTTGCGACGCTGATGATCGCGAGCGGAGCGGCCGCGTGTCTCTGCCTGCCCGCACCGCCGGCGAGGGCGCAGGGCGGCGACGCAGCCGCTGCGGCGAGCGGTCCGAGCGAACCCGTGCTGGCCGAGGCGCGCGCGCGCTATCGCGATGGCGCGCAGGCGTACGCCGAGGGCCGTTTCAAGGATGCGATCGATCTGTTCTTGGAAGCGGATCGCATCCGCCCGAGCGCAGCGCTGTCATTCAACATCGCGCGCGGGTACGAGAAACTGAGAGACGCCGCCGGCGCGTTGCGCTGGTACCGGGACTACCTGCGTCGTGCCGAGAAGCCCGCGGACGCCGAGCAGGTGCAGCTGCGCGTCGCAATGCTGGAGGACGCGCTGCGCCGAAAAGGTGTGCAGCAGGTCACCATCTCGTCGGAACCGCCCGGCGCCACGGTAGTCGTCGATCGGAATCCCATGGGTGTCACACCCTGGACGGGTGAGCTCTCACCAGGAGCGCATCATTTGGAGCTGCGCATGCGCGGCTATGACGACGCAGCGAGCGGCTTCGAGCTCCCAGCCGATCGTGCGATCGACGTACGGGTTCTGCTCGAGAAGGAAACGCCAGCGCCGGCAACCCCGGCTGTTTCCGGGTCGGCCCTTGCCGGCAATCCCGCTCCGTCCCAGCCCGAGCGCGCCTTCCCGATGAAGACTTGGGGGTTCATCGGTCTGGGCGTCGCGGGGGCGGCCTTTGCCGGTGCACTGACGTTCGAGCTCATGCGGCGCAGCGCCGCCGAGGACGCGCGCAACGAGCGGGTGCAAATCGAATTTCAAAAAGACGTGGAACGGGTGGAATCGCGGCGCACGGCGGCGCGTGTGCTGGCGGGTACCGGTGCGTTCTTTGCTCTCGCCGGGGGTGCGTTGATCGCCGTCGATCTACTGCAGCCCGCAGACAAGGAGCCCACTGCGGAGCTTCGCAAGCTCGAGCTGGCGTGTTCATCCGCTGGCTGCAACGCCACCTGGACACGCAGGTTCTGACGTGCGGAAGCACTGGTCACTGCTCCGGCTGCTGGCGACTCTGTGCAGTCTCCTGTGGCTCGCGTTTGCCTGCGGCAGCGGGCTCGATACCAGCCTCGAGGGCAAGGCGTGCAACGCCGCGTACCAGTGCGTGCGCGGCTGGGTGTGTGATCGGAACAGCAACACCTGTGTGCGCACTCTGAACGTCGTAGACAGCGGTTCGGGCGATGCGGGCATTGTGGACGCCGACGCGAACGCGCGCGAGGATTCGAGCGACGGCGCGTCCTGTGGAGATCGCGCACGTTGCGGCGAAGGCTGTTTCGACCTGCAGCACGAAGCCGCACATTGCGGCGGCTGCGGCGTGGAGTGCACGGCGCCCAGTTCCGGCAGGCCGATCTGTGACGACGGCTCGTGCGATTTTCGGTGCCCGGCGCCGCTCGAGCGCTGTGCTCAGAGTTGCGTGAATCTGGCGAGCGATCCCAAACACTGCGGGGATTGCGGCGCGGCCTGCCCGTCAAAGGCGAACGCCAGGACCACCTGTCAGGCGCGCAAGTGCGTGAGCGCGTGTGAGCCCGGCTATCAGCCGTGTGGCACTGCTTGCGTCGCGTTCGCCACGGATCCGAAAAATTGCGGCCGCTGCAACGCGCCCTGCGCCGTCGGCCAAGTGTGCGCCTCGGGCACTTGCAGTGACGACTGTCCCGCCGGGCTGGCGGAGTGCAACGGATCGTGCGTCGACTTGAAGACGAACCGGGCCAACTGCGGCGCTTGCGGCAGAACTTGCGTCAACCCGCCGGGAGGTACCGCAAGCTGCGCGGCCAGCGCTTGCACGTTCCAGTGCAATGCGGGCTTTCAGAAGTGCGGCAACGCTTGCCTGAACGTGACCACGGACCCGAACAACTGCGGCGCCTGCGGCCGGCGCTGCAACGCGCCGGCGTATGGCACGGCCACCTGCGCCGCGGGAACCTGCGGCTTCGTGTGTCAGAACGGCTTCGCTCGCTGCGGCAGCGTTTGCATCGCGACGTCTTCCGACGCCAACAATTGCGGCGGCTGCGGCATCCGTTGTGGAGCTGACCAGGCCTGCTCGGGCGGGCGCTGTGTGAGTCTGTGTCCGGCCGGCACCACGCGCTGCTCCGGAGCGTGCGTCAACACCAGCACGAACCCTGCGCATTGCAACGCGTGCAGCCGCACTTGCCCGGTGCCGGTGAACGGTTCCGCCAGATGTACCGGCGGAACCTGCGGTATCCTTTGCAACGGCGGTCTGTCTCCTTGCGGGACGTCTTGCCTGCGCCTGGACAACGACACGCGTAATTGCGGAGTGTGCGGCAGGACCTGTCCCGCGCCGGCCAACGGCTCCGCCACGTGCGCGGGTGGACAATGCGGCATCGCCTGTAACTCCGGTTACACGCCGTGTAGCGGCCGCTGCGTCAATCTCCAGGCGGACCTCGCACATTGCGGAACTTGTACGAACGTCTGCAGCGCGGGACAGACCTGCTCGGGAGGCACCTGCCGCCTCAACTGCGCCACGGGAACCACCAACTGCAGCGGCTCTTGCGTCACTCTCTCGAGCGATAGCTCGAACTGCGGGACATGTGGCCGGACTTGCTCGGCGCCGGCCAATGCGAGTCCCTTCTGCATGCAATCGGTCTGTAGTTTCGCGTGTGAGCCGGGCTTCAATCGTTGTGGCGCTCAATGCGTCGATCACGACACGGACTCCGACCATTGCGGCTCGTGCGACGTCGCCTGCACGGCACCGGCCAATGGAACCAGCTCGTGCACGGGCGGCCAGTGCTCGATTTCCTGCAATGCTGGGCTGTCGGAGTGCGGTCAGGCGTGCATCGACACTTCCAGCAGCATGGATCACTGCGGAGGATGCGGCGCTGCATGCAGGGCGCCCACGGGTGGCACGGCGCAGTGCAGCGCTGGACGTTGTGTGCAGACCTGCCCGCTCGGCCAGAGGGCCTGCAATGGGGAGTGCGTCGATACGCTACTCAACCCCCGACACTGCGGCACGTGCAATCGCGTCTGTAACCTGTGCGTCGCAGGGCTCTGCTTGTGAGCGCGGTTTCACCTGGATGGACAACGCACGCACGTGCTCTTCCAGCGTGAGCGCCGAGAGTCCGCGCGGCTCTAGCGGCTGCCCGATCACGAGCCGCACGCGAGACCAGATGCGCCGCAGCGGACGGCGCGGCCGGGAGCGGCTGAATACGCTCTGCCACAACCCGCCCAGGTGCATGGGGATCACGGGCACGGGATTCTCGCGCAGGATGCGCTCGATGCCGGAACGAAATGGCGCGATCTCGCCGCTCGTGGTGAGCTTGCCCTCGGGAAAGAGGCAGACGATCTCTCCGCTACGGAGCTCCTCGGAGATACGGATGAAGGCGGCTTCCAGAATTTCTGGCTCTTCCTTGATACCCGCGATGGGAATCACCTTCATGTCGCGAAAGAAACGGCCAGTGAACGGCAGCTTCAAGAAGCTGTGGTGCATCACGAAGCGCAGCGGCCGCTGGCAA